>JABWBD010000555.1 GCA_013360685.1 Pirellulales bacterium | reverse complement strand
CATTCCTCTTGCGTTGAGTTGCCGCCGGACAAGGACGGCATTCTGCTCAAGGACTATTCGATGTTCACTACCGGCATTCTTCTCGCGGTCGGAACCGCAATCTCGCTGTTGATGACCTTGGATTTCATCCGCCCTCTTCGGGAGCACAATCCTTACTGATTTCGCTGCATTGGGAAGCAGAGGAGGTTTGAGCGATGGCTAGTCTCCCACTCGAACTCGCGGCCGGGGCAATTCTTCTGGTGCTCTTGGCCATCTCCGTCGCGGTTCGTCCCTCTGCGGATCATGCGGATCGGCAAGTCTCCAACCGCCAGACGGCCCGTTACTAGGTTGTCCATGCCAAACCGAGATCACGATATCGGACTTCTGCTGTCTCGACTTCACTGTGTCGAACGCCGGCAGCGGCTGACCGTACTGGCGCTGTCGGTGGTTGGTTCGCTGGCCGCGGTTTTCCTGCTTGCGGCGGCACGGGGGCCGGCGCCGCGGCCCCGGACGCTCGTGCCGGGTTGCGTCGTCGTCGAGCCCGGCAACTCCGGCGACGACACGGCGGCAATCCAAAACGCGATCGATTCGCTTGGCCCGGAAGGCGGGGCCGTGCTGTTCGCTGCCGGTACGTACCGCCATACCGGCCTGCGCGGACGCGCGAACCTCCACCTCAGAGGCGTCGGCACGGCCAGCGCTGTGATCGACTACACGCCGTCTTCGGGCGATGGAATCACCCTGCCCAGCGACCCGGACTACTTCGCGCTCAGCGATCTGACACTGACCTCGTCGGGGCAGTCCACCGGCTGGGCCGTGAGGGCAAGCGCCGGGGCGCAGCGCTCGCTGCAATTCAGCCGGATCAATGTCGGTGGCTTCGAGAACGGCATCTATATCGCCAACGCGCTGAATTGCACCGTGGATGGCTGCCGCATCGGACACCGCGTGCCGCCAGGGGGCATCGGCGTTCAGTTCGGGGACGGAAAGACGACCGGCGGCAACGGCGTCACCATCCAAGACTGCTACTTCAACAGCCTGAAAAAAGGCGTGGTGACTTATGCTCAGGCGATGCTCGTGCTGCGGCCCATTTTTGAACTCTGCGAGGCGGGGTTGGAAACGCATGGGACGACGGTGGCGGTCCACCCCTGGGTGAGCAACACGAACCGGCACGACGTCCGGATTCTGCCCAATACCGTCGGCGGCCTGTCGGGGACCGGGGCCCTCCTGCTTGGTTACGGCTCCGGCGGCTGGCGGATCGACTACGGCACGGCCACGGAACGCCGGCGGACCATCGTGATTCCGGAGCGGTTCGATGTCTCCCCGGGCGATGATCCCGCGGATCCCCATGGAGTACAGTTCGGCAAAGTCGTGATCGACCACGACGGGATGGTCCACGCCAAGGGCGTCCAGGAGCTTCCTTGAGAACAGTGCACGGATCGCCCAAGAAGGACCATGACAAACCGTAGAACGTGTTCGCCCGCCGCTACGTGGTGAGTTGGAAGCCGATGCCCAGCGGTGGGCCGGGTCCGTAGGCCCGACTCATCCCGAAAGAACTCAAAGCACCTTGGTTTCGCCGGGGATCGGTTCCGGGTAACGGCCGTCCTTGCCGGGCAGGACCGGCGGATCGGCATCCCAGGCATAGCTCGCCGGGGCGAGAACGTGGTCCGACTTGAATGCTTCGTCCCACGTGATCTTCTGTCCGCTGTGCGTGGCCATTCGCCCGAGAATTGCCAGCATCGTGCTGCCGGCCATCGCCCGGGAATCGTTGATCGGTTTGCCGGCGCGGATGCCTTCAAACATCTCGCGGAACGTGGTGAGTTCGGGGTGGCCGGCCTCGCTGGGAGCGGTCCACTCCTGTTCGCCGGTGATCACGTACTTGCCCCATCCGCCGAGGCCCGACTGCAGGCTCCCCTTCGTGCCCTGAACGAGTTTGCTGACCTCGTTGTAGGCGTTGGCCTGCTGCCGGGTGAAGGCATAAAGGCGCGCACCGCCCGCATATTCGTAGACTACGGCATGGTGATCGAAGATGTCGCCCCACTTGGGATCGGTGCGGACCTGGCGGCCGCCGTATCCCCACGCGTGCAACGGCGGCTCTTCGTGCATGATCCAGTTGGTAAAGTCGGCCAGGTGCACGTGCTGCTCCACGAGGTGATCGCCCGACAGCCAAGTGAAGTAGTACCAATTGCGCATCTGGAACTGCATTTCGGTCCAGTTCGGCTCGCGGCCGCGGTGCCAGAGGAAACCGGTGTTGTAGGTCATCTCCATCGACACGATCCGGCCGATGGCCCCGTCATGGACCCGGCGGACGGCCTGGCGCGCCGCCTCGGAGTAGCGGGTTTCAAAACCGCTCACGAAGCTCAGGTTCTTCTCCCGGGCCTTCTGGCCGGCGGCGAGAATCCGCCGCACGCCGGACGAGTCGACCGCCATCGGCTTCTCCAGGAACGTGTGCACCCCCGCTTCGACGCACGCCTCGGCGTGCATCGGGCGGAAATGCGGCGGTTCGGCGAGAATGGCCACATCGACGCCGCTCTCGAGCATTCGCAGGTAGCCGTTGAAATCGTCGAACAGATGGTCGTGGTTGACCGCGACCTGGTCCGGCGATTTCTTCTTGAGCTGTGCGCAAGCGTTCTCGGCCCGGTCCTTGAAGGCGTCGGACACGGCGACGAGCTTTGCCCCCGGGTCCACGCTCAGGGCGCTGGCGACGGCCCCGGCGCCCCGCCCGCCGCAGCCGATCAGCCCGATCCGCAGCGCATCGCTTCCGGCGGCATGCACCGATCGCGGACTGACCAGCCCGCTCGTTGCAGCAGCGCCCGACAGAATCGCGGAGTGGACGAGGAATTCCCTTCGCGTGGTCCCCGCCGCGCCGACCGGTACGTTCGAGGGTTTCATGATTCGATTCTCCCCAAAGCGGTTTGACTGGATCGCTGGTCCCCACTCGCCTTGCCGGCGGCTCGTAATCGCCGCCGGTGCCCCATGGCGCTCGCCTGATGGAACTGAGTTTTGTTGCCGGACGCCGGCGTGTCAAGCTCCCCCCGACACTTGCTCGCCATGCTGTGGCCGGAGTCGGCGACCTTGCCATTACCCACATCTTGTTGTTCGATTGGACAGCGCAGTGGCAGGGGCGTTTACGCCCCTTGTTCCGCCGCAGGCGGTGGAGGCCCGTGCTTCAGCACGGGTTTGCCCGACCGTCCCC
>JABWBD010000161.1 GCA_013360685.1 Pirellulales bacterium | reverse complement strand
GCGAGGGCGCAATCAGGTGCCAGAGGAATCGCAGGCGGAGCCTGTACGATAGTGCGTGCCCAGGCGGAGCCTGGGCACGAGCGTCGAACCGACACTACCGCACGGACAACTTGGCGATCTCTTTGGCGGAGAGGGCGCGATCGAAGACGGCGATCTCGTCCAGGCGGCCTTCCCAATTGGAATCGTTGTCGCAGCGCCCGCCGAAAAACCACTGGTCGAATCCGGGCGGAAAACCCGCAGCGGAAGTCGCCTGGATCTCGGGGTCGGCCTTGCCGTTCAGGTAAATCCTGACCGTGTCGCCGTCGTGAACGAAGACGACGTGGTTCCAGGTCCATCGCTCGATCGCCGTGCTGCCGGCGACCGGCTTGGCGCCGTCTTTCGGATCGCCGTGGAGGAAGATCAGTTTCCCGGGCTGGCTGGCCGTGCCGCCCAGCCCGAGATGGTCGCCGTGAGGGTCGAGGCCGTGGTCGCGGCCGCGCGAGAAGAGCCAGCCGGCCGTCTCGCGGCCGTCGGCGGGCATGCCGTTCCAGAACCAGAGCGATACCGTATAGCGGTCCTTCAGATCGGCGATCCGCGACCGCAGCCGGCCGCCCGCGAAATGGGCCGAACGATTCGTCTCGCCGCCGGTGCAGAAATGATCGCAGCGCGGGCCTTCGAGAAAGAAGACGACCCCGGGCTCGTACATCGCATCGCGGCCGCCGCCCGAGGAGTCCACGGCGCAGGGTGCGGCGAACTCGTCGAGCCGCCAGTAGGCCGCCGGCCTGGCCGCCAGCAGGGCCTGGCAGGCTGGACCGCGGCTCTGTTGGAAGACTCGCCGCGGCCGGCCCGCCACCTTTTCCAAGAGCTGCAAGGCGGCCTCGGCGATCTTCGGTTCCGCCTGGACCTCCAATCCGGCCGAGCGCGCGGGCCAGGTGTTATAGCCGCCCAACGGGTGCTGTTCGGGCGGCGGGATGTACCCATCGCCGCCGTTGGCCAACTCGACTACCATCGTCTGTTCCAGCGGGCTTTGCCGCTTCAGCTTCAACCCGGTCAACGCGTAGGTTTCGTTGGGCGTGGTGGCGATGGCGATGTCGCCGATGCGGAGCGACTGGACGACGATCTCGGTCGACTGCGCTTCATCGAGCAGCACCTGCTCGCGCGCGTAGACCTCCGTTGTGTCCTTGGGATCGCGGTCGCCCATCGCCTCGACGATCCGGCGGGCCCACTCCAGGCGCTGTTTGTCGGGCACGCGATACTTCAACGTCATCCGCGTCTCGGCCATGGCCAGATCGGCGTCGTCGCGGAATCGGATCGTGCGGCAGGCGCTGATGGCGATTTCCAGGAGACCGTGGGCAAACTCGTCGATCGTCCGGTTCTCGTAACGCGACCCGGCGGGCTTCGTGTAATCGCGCAGCCAGATGTCTCCGCTGCAGCCGTGCGACATGATGCCGACAAACGGGTGCCCTCCTTTGGGATCTTTGGCGAGCTGGTCTTTCAGCCCTTCGCAGAACAGCCCGAAGTAGTCGGCGCTGAGCGCCTGGTCGCCGAAGTAGTGCATGGAAAAGTTGGCAAGCACCGCGATCGGCCGGCCGTCCTTCGACTGGAAAGCGATCAGGGAGAGGTCGGGGTCTTCCGGCCCGGACTCGCCGGTCACATCGTCCCAGTTCGCCCCGGCATGCATGTTCGCGCGGACGGTGGGGTTGCCGAAGGGATCCTCGACGACGCGGTCGGGTCTGCGGATCCATCGCCGCAGCGCGGTGAATTCCGCCGCGTTGGCGACGGCCCAGCCCACCTGCGCCGGCTCGATCCTGGCTTCGGCCGCCGCGATGGCCTCGGCAAGCTTTTCCTTGAGAACCGGCACGTACGCCGGATCGGCATTGGTACCCAGGCAACCCATGCACGACGGCGCGCTGTGGGTGTGCGTTGCCGAGATGAGCATCCGGTCGGGCCGGATTTTCGTCCGTTTCGCCGCCAGGTGCTTCGCATCGTCCAGGAGCGGGCGCGGCATCATGCAGCTATCGACCACGACGATGGCCAGGCGCTCCCGGCCGTCGTCGAGCACGATCGCCCGCGCGTTGACGGGGGCCTTTACCTTGTCGGCACTGCGGCTGAGCATGCCCCCGTTGACGAGGACGGGCAGCTTTGAGGGCGTAACGTCGAGCACCGCGGCGCCCACCTTCAAATCGGCGGACGCGCCGGCCGGCGCGAGAAGAACCATGCCCAAAACAAGAACGGACGCTATGGGTTTCATTGAAGACTCCCTGAGTAAACCGCAACGCCAATGCCATCTACGGCGCCAAGTCACACACTTGGACGCCTGACTATTCTACCCGCCCGTTTGATGCGAATCACCCAAGGCGAAGGCGGTGACGGCGGCGCCGGCACTCCCGCCTGCCTCGAGTAGTTCCTTGTTGGAAACGCGGGTTGGCACTTGATGTCGCATCGCAACGGGGGGTATATTCAAGTTCATGGAGTGGCTCGTCAGCCCAGATAGCTCTCATCCACGGGGTAATTGCGGAATTGGATGGTGTACGCCCGCTCGAACCACTCGGCAATATGCGGCTCCAGCGCCGGGTCGTACTCGGGCTGCACGAAATGCGTTCCGCCCGTGAAGCTCTCGCGGATCTCGCCCTCCTCGACCAGCACGCGGCCCGACTTGATCACGTAACGGGGAAGCTCGAACATTTTCTGCGGGTTTTCCCCCGGGGTGTAGATCGTCACGTCGGCATCCGCGCCCGGGCCGAGATGCCCCTTGTTCTTCAATCCGAGGATGCGGGCCGGGGCGGCGCGGGTGATGATGCAAATCTCGGAAAGCGAGTACTCGCGGTCCAATTCGGCCAGCCGGGTCCGCCGCCGGGCCTTGGCCGGGATGGTCTTCAGGACCTCCTGCCGCCAGGTGCGGTCCATCAATAGGCGGATGATCTGCGGATAAGCGAGGAATGAACCGCCGTTGGGATGGTCCGTGGTGAGCACGACCCGCCAGGGGTCCTTGGCCAGCAGGAACCACTCCAGTCCGATCGCCCACTGGATGGCATGGATGAAGCTCTTGTTCTTGTACTCGATCGGGACGATGCCGCAGCCCGACTCGTTCTCCGTATCGTTGGAGAACCATTTTGTGCCGTAGATCTGGTGCAGATAGTAGCCCAGCGGGCCGTCGCCGGTCATGCTGGTCGTCCGGCCGAAGAGGACCTGGCCGACGTCAACCGTGATGTTTTCGTGCTCGTTGACGTAATCGACCAGCGGCACGGTTTTGGAGTGGAACGTGTCTTCGTCCGCCTCGCCGCCGCCGTAGCTGTGAAACTGGATATGGGCGATATGGCCGCGGTGGCCGTCCAGGGCCTTCATGGTTTCCAGCGTCGTGGTCCAGTTGCCCGGCAGCCCAAGGTTGTTGGGATGGATATGGACGGCATGGGGCAGGTGGAGTTCGTCGGCCGCCCGGGCCAGCCCGGCGATGATCTGGCGAGGCGTGACCTCGAAATGGTCGATCTTCTGGTCGAGATCGGAGACGTTGCCCGCCTGCCGCTGCTTCCACGACTCGACCCCGCCGGGATTGACGATCTTGGCGGCGTAGGCCTTGGCCGCGCCCAGGAGCCAGGCGACAAACCCGCGGAGCCGTTCCGATTCGCCTTCTCGGATCGCCCGCATCACGTAGTGGTTGTTGCCCATCAGGACATAGAACCCTTTGTCAATGCAGGGGGTGTCGGCAAACTCTTCGTGGGCATGGCGAGCGCTCAGGGGCGGCACGGCAGCGTCGAAGGCAGTCGTATAGCCGAGACCCGCATAGCGATAGCCGGTGGCAAACGTGCTGGGAACGCTCCCCAGGGTGCCGCTGTGGGTGAACGCCGTTCGCCGCACGGCCGGCGCGCGGCGTTTTTCCTCCGGGCGCATCTTGCGCGCGGTGTTCACCTTGGGACCCGCAATGTGGCAATGCATGTCGACCCCGCCGGGCATAACGACCAGGCCGGAGGCGTCGATCGTTCGTGCCGGACGGACCTGGGGATCGGCGGGGGGCGGCACGATCCGTCCGCCCGCGACCCAGAGGTCGCGGACCTCGCCGTGAATGCCGTTGGCCGGGTCGTAGACGGTGCCGCCGGCGAGTTTCAGGAGGGAGTTGGACATGGGAGGGTTCAGGGTTCGGGGTCAAGTTGGGGCGGGAGGCGGGGAGCACGAAGCGGACAGGCGGCCGTCCACCAACTTTATCTGCCGAAGCCGCGGAAGTACAGTTTCTCGGGTGAACTTCGGGAGGTTGGCTTCTCTTGCGGTGCTCGTTTGGGTAATTTTGGTTTCTTGGTTCCCCTTACCCACGGCCCCTCTCCCGCGAGCGGGCGAGGAGAGATTTGACGTGCTCAGTCCGAGCGAGTTTCGCGATCTGGTCAGCGGCAGACGCCGCGGGATCCCGGCGGCCATGATGCGGCTGGGCCTGCGGCTGGCTGAAACCCCCTACAGCCTGGCCGTTCGCTGGCGGAATCGAAGATATGACACCGGCAAGGCGGAGATCCATCGGGTTGCTGTTCCCGTCGTCAGCATCGGAAACCTGACGCTGGGCGGGACAGGTAAGACGCCGATGGTCGAATGGGTCGCGCGGTGGTACCGCCGTTGTGGGGTGAGGGTAACTGCGATCAGCCGCGGATATGGCGCGGAGGCGGGTTCTGTGAACGACGAGGCCCTGGAACTCGAGCAGAAGCTGCCCGATGTGCCCCACCTGCAGAACCCTGACCGGGTGGCAGCAGCCGAACTGGCGATTGAAGAACTCGACTGTCAGTTGATTGTGCTGGATGATGCCTTCCAGCACCGCCGCATCGCGCGTGACTTGGACATCGTGCTTCTGGACGCCCTGGAGCCGTTCGGTTACGGCCACGTCTTTCCGCGCGGAACGCTTCGCGAACCGAAGAGCGGCCTGCGGCGGGCCGACGTCGTCGTCCTTTCGCGGGCCGACATGCTGGAACCGTCCGATCGGCGAGCGATCCAGAACGAGGTCCGCCGCGACGCGGCCGATGTGCTGTGGGCGGAAGCGGTCCATAAGCCGCGGACGCTGGTCTCGGCGGCCGGAGAGGAGAGGCCGGTCGATCTGCTCCGCGACCAGCCCGTGGCGGCCTTTTGCGGATTGGGGAATCCGGCGGGTTTTCGGCATACTCTGCAATCGTGCGGCTACCGAGTGATTGCCGCTCGCGAATTTGCCGATCACTATCGCTACGGTCGCGACGATGTCGAATCACTTGCCCAATGGGCCGACAGCCTGGACGTGGCGGCGGTCCTTTGCTCGCACAAGGATCTGGTCAAGCTGGACCTCACCCGACTTGGCTCCCGGCCCCTTTGGGCGATCACGATCGGGCTGGAAATGCTCTCCGGACAAGTCGCTCTGGAAGCCCGGCTCGATTCACTTCTGCCGCGACCCTGAGACCGGAACTGGTATTGGCCGGACTGGGTATGCGGAGTATCTTCCAGCATCACAACGGAGTGGGAGAGGGTGGGCAGACCGAATCGAACTATCCTGCCCATCTTTTCCAGTTCCTTTGACAGCTTCCTGGAACGGGGAGCGGATGGGACAGGCCCCGCCGACCAGCGAGACCTGCTAATTTGTGGCTTGGCGGAGTGTTATGAAAATTGCCGTTTTCCTGCCGAACTGGCTGGGCGACTTGGTAATGGCCACCCCCATGTTGCGGGCGGTCCGAAGGCATTTTGGGCCTGAGACGCGGATTGTCGGCATCATGCGGCCGTATCTCGCGGAAGTTTTGAGCGGAACCGACTGGCTCGATGAGCAGTGGTACTTCAATCCCCACGCGGAACAGCGGCGGCTCCGCCATCTGGCGGTCGTCCAAAGGCTGCGTCGCGAGGAGTTCGATCTGGCCCTGCTGCTGCCCAACTCGCTGCGAACGGCGGTGGTGGCGTGGCTTGGGGGAGTGAAGGAGCGGATCGGCTATGCGCGCTACGGGCGAGGGCCCCTGCTAACCCGAAAGCTCGACTCACCGCGGGCCCACGGCCGGATGATCGACTATCCGATGGTCGACTACTACCTGAAGCTGGGCGCGGCTGCGGGCTGCGCTCCCGAATCGCCGCGTCTGGAGCTGGCGACGATCGAGGCCGACGAAAGGTCGGCTGACGCAGTTTGGGAGAACCTGGGCCTGCGGACCGACGGCCGCGTCGTGATCTTCAACTCCAGCGGGGCGTATGGCGCGGCCAAGCTGTGGCCGATGGAGCATTTCGGCGAACTGGCGCGGCGTGTTGTGGACGAATTGGACCACGACGTTCTTGTGATGTGCGGCCCCAAAGAGCGGGACCTTGCGCGGGACATCGTCCGCCTGTCCGATCGCCCGCGGGTGTTTTCCATGGCCGATCAGCCGATGGGCATCGGCACGGCCAAAGCCTGTATCCGGCGCGGTCGACTGGCGGTTTCCACGGACAGTGGTCCTCGGCATGTCGCCGCCGCCTTCGGCAAACCGGTGATCACGATGTACGGGCCGATGCTGCCGATCTGGAGCCAGAACCCGACGGTCCATGCGGTCGACCTCCTGCTCGACCTGGAATGCGTCGGTTGCCAGAACCGGGTATGCCCGCTGGGCCACCATCGCTGCATGCAGGACATTTCGGTCGACCAGGTGTATGCGGAGGTGGCGAGACTGGTAGGAGAATGCCGCGCCGCCTGCGCGGCGTAAGCACGCAGGCAGTGCGCTGCGTGGCGTTCCGACGGATCGGCAGGGAGGCCGGCGGATCGGCAGAGAGGCCGATCCCCAAGGTTCGCGAGAGAAGGGATTCTCATGATTGATTCCGAACAGGGCACTCCGACCGCGGATCCCGCGGGGGCGGGATTGGAACCGGCGGAAGACGGCCGGATGTGGCTCGACCGCCGATATCGCGGCGCGCTGGTCGCCTCGGGTCTGAAGGAGTTCGACGCGGTCATGGGCATTTCCGAAGGGCGGTGTCTCCGCGCCTTGAAGGATCGGGAGAATTGGCGCCTGGAGTTGCACCACCCGCATCACACTCCGCGGGGCGCGTTTCTCAAGAAACATCACATCCGCACCTGGACGAGCTGGCTGCGGGCCCGAATCGGCGCCGAGCCGGGCGACACGGCCGGGCGGGTCGAGGCTCGCAACGTCCGCCGCCTCACGGCCGACGGGATCGCCGTGATGGGACTGATCGCCTATGGCGAACAGCTCCATCGAAACGGCCGTCTCGAGTCCTTCGTGCTCACCGAGGAACTGACCGGTTACACGCCGCTGGACCACCTGCTCCCCAAACGATTCCCGCCCCTTTCCGAATATCCACAGCGCCGGGACCGCGACCTCCGCACGCTGGTCCGACAGATCGCGCAGATCGCGCGCCGCTTCCACGAGTCCGGTTATAACCACCGCGACCTGTACTGCGGGCATTTCTTCGTCAAGGAAGGAGCTCCGGGCTCGTTCGACATCAAGCTGATCGATCTGCAGCGGGTCCAGCACCGGCGGCATTTCCGCCGGCGATGGATTGTCAAAGACCTGGCGCAATTGGCATGGTCGGCCTCGCGCGAGCACATCCGTTGCTCGGATCGGATGGCCTTCATGCGGGAATACCTGGGCGTGAAAAAACTCAGTGCCGCCGACAAGCGGCTGATCCGGGCGGTGCTGGCCAGGCTGGCGCGCATGGAGCGGAAGTTGGGGTACGGCCCGTGAAAATCGCCCTGAACATCGAGATGATCGGCAAGCGCGGCGGGGCCGAAAAGTACGCCGGCAGCCTGGCCCGCTACCTGGCGGCCGCAGGGCACGAAGTCCACGTGGTCGCCCGGCAAGTCGACCCGGGCGAACTGCCGCCCGAGGTGCGCGTCCACAGGATCCGTCCGGCTCGCGTGCCCGGCCTGGGATGGCTCCGGGCCTACCGGTTCGCGGCGGCGTCCGAGCGGGTGCTCCGCGGCCTCCAGGTCGATTGCATTCTCGGTTTTTCCAAGGCCTGGCGCCAGCACGCCTACCTTTCCGTCGGCGGTCCCCACCGCGCCGCCCTGGACCATGGCAGCCAACGGTTCCGAAGCCGGTGGCTGCGAGCGGTCTGGCGTTTGGGCAAGCTGCTGAGCCTGAAACAGTGGTCGTTCCGCCTGATCGACCGCAAGGCATTTCACAGCGGGCGGATGCCGCACGTGATCGCCGTCAGCCGCATGTCGGCCGAACACTTCCGGCAGTACCACGGCGTCCCTGCGGACCGGCTCTCGGTGGTCTACAACGGGCTCGACGACGGCAACCCGCTTGACGACCCCGCCGCCGCGCGCGAGGCGTTCCGCCGCGAACTCGGGCTGGCGGACGACGACGTTGCGGTGCTGTTTGTCGCGCGCAATTACGCGTTGAAAGGACTTGCACCGCTTCTGGAGGCATTCGCGCCGGTTGCGGCGAGCCAACCGCGCGCGAAACTGGTCGTTTGCGGAAACGATCGCAGCGCGAGCTACCGGCGCCATGCCCGGCGGCTGGGTATCGAGGACCGGGTGCGGTTCCTCGGTTTTCTCGAAGACGTACGGGGGTGTTTCGCGGGGTGCGACCTATTCGCGTTCCCTTCATTCTACGATCCCTGCAGCCTGGTGGTGCTCGAGGCCATGGCCGCCGGCCTGCCCGTGATCGCCACGCGGCAGAACGGCGCGGGCGAACTGTTGACCGAGGGGGCCGACGGCTTCGTGCTCGAGTCCCCCTGGGCCGTGGAGCAGATGACGGACCGGATCGGGCGGCTGGTAAGAGACGATGAACTTCGCCGCCGCATGGGCCGCGAGGCCGCCGTCCACGTGCAGGCATTCACGCTCGGCGCGCGGATGCAGGAGCTTCTGGCCATCGTCGAACGGATTTCCTCGAAGGCTCCACCATCAAGAGCAACAAGGAGTGCGGCATGAGCTTGTATGGAAAGCGGGCCCTGGTGACCGGGGCCGGCGGGTTCATCGGCAGTCACCTCACCGAAGCCCTGGTCCGCGCCGGGGTGAAGACCAAGGCGCTGGTGCACTACAACTCGCGCGGCGACTGGGGGCAGTTGGCCCTGGTCGAAGACGAGATCCGCAACGACGTGGAGGTGGTGCTCGGCGATATCTGCGACCGGTCCATGGTCCGCCAGGCGTTGGCCGGCTGCGATCTGGTCTTCCATCTGGCCGCGCTGATCGGGATCCCGTACAGCTACCACGCGGTGGAAAGCTACGTCGATGCGAATATCCGAGGCACGTTGAACGTCCTTGAGGCGTGCCGGGATCAATGCGTCGAACGGCTGCTGCACACCTCGACCAGCGAATCCTACGGCACGGCCCAGTACACGCCGATCGACGAACGGCACCCGCTGCACGCCCAGAGCCCGTATGCCGCCACCAAGATCGGCGCCGACCAGTTGGCGTACAGCTACTACGCGGCCTTCGGGCTTCCGGTGGTGATCATGCGGCCGTTCAACACGTTCGGGCCGAGGCAGAGCACGCGTGCCGTGATCCCGACGATCGTCACGCAAGCCCTTACCGGCCACCAGGTCACGCTGGGAAGCACGTCGCCGGTCCGCGATTTCCTCTACGTCACCGACAACGCCCGGGGCTATCTCGCCGCGGCCGCCGCGGACCCGGAAGATGTCTGCGGCGAGGTCATCAACCTGGGCACGGGCCGCGGTGTGTCGATCGGCCAGGTGGTCGAGATCGTGAGCGAGATCCTCGAGAAGCCGTTGGAGGTCGTCACCACGCAAGAGCGACAGCGGCCCGAACGAAGCGAGGTTTTCCAGCTTCTCTGCTGCGCCGATAAAGCCCGGCAGCGGATCGGCTGGCGTCCCCAGATCCGCCTGGAAGAAGGCATCGCCCGGACTATCGCCTGGATCGAAAGCCACCGGCAGCGCTACAGCGCGGAGCAATACGCGATTTGAAGGAGCCAACGAGAATGCATGCCGTGCTGTTGGCCGGCGGCAAGGGAACTCGGCTGCAGCCGTTTACCGCCGCGTTTCCCAAGCCGCTGGTACCGCTGGACGATGTACCGGTGATCGAACTGCTGGTCCAGCAGTTACGCCACTACGGCATCACCGACCTGACCGTGGTCACCGGCCACCTGGCCGAGTTGATCCAGAGCTTCCTCGGCAACGGCGAACGGTTCGGTCTAAGAATTCGCTACTTCAAAGAGGAGCAGCCGCTGGACACGGCAGGCTGTTTGGGGCTGATCGACCGGCCGCGAGAACCGTTTCTCGTGATGAACGGCGACCTGCTGACGACGATGAACTTCCTCAGCATGGTCCGTTTTCATCGCCGGCACGGCCCCACCGCGACGATTGCGACCTATCGCAAGACCGTGAGGATCGATCTTGGCGTGCTGCAGGTGGATTCCGAAAGCCGGCTTACGGAGTACCAGGAGAAGCCGACGCACGAGTTTCTCGTTAGCATGGGGATTTACTGTTTCGAGCCGGCTGTATGCGACCATGTGCGGCCGGGAGAGCGGGTCTCGATGCCGGAGTTGATCCTGCGGCTGCGCGACGCCAGCGAGCAGGTCCTCTGTTATCGCGAAGACTGCTACTGGCTCGACATCGGACGGCCGGAGGACTATGCCGCCGCCATCGAGGAGTTTCGAAAAGACCGTTTCCGGTTCCTGCCCCGTCGATTGGTCGCATAGAGAGTCGAGGGCTGAGAGTCGAGAGTCGAGAGCCGGACCGTTTTGATTTCAACTTCAACTCCTCTCTCCCGAAGCGGGGGAGGGACCGGGGGTGAGGGCAGTCGAGGTTCTGTTAGGGCCTCTTAACGCGCATGCGTCTTCCCCCGGTAGCACAAGGAGCGGATGGATGCACCGACGCAGGATCCTGATCACCGGCGCGTGTGGATTCACGGGCCGGCATCTCTCGGCCCGGCTGGCGGACCAACAACCGGCGGCCATGACCGGCCTGGATTCGGTCCAGCGCGAGGTCCTCGCCGGCGGCCAATGGACCTATGTCCGCTGTGATCTGTCGGACCGGGACTTGCTGCGCAGCGAGGTCCACCGCGCAAGTCCCGACCTAGTCTTTCACCTGGCCGGACTGATCCGGGCGGATTCGCCGGACGAATTCCACCGGGTCAACGTGGAGGGTTTTCGGGGCCTCTTGAGCGCGCTGCGGCAGGACGCGAAACGGCGCGGCCGGAAGATCCGCGTGGTTGCCGTGGGCTCGGCGGCAGAGATCGGGCTGGCCGGAGTGTCGTGCCTGCCGGTCACGGAAGATGCACCCTGCCGACCGGACTCGGACTACGGCCGCAGCAAGTGGGAAGCGACCCGGCTTGCGCTGGCCGAACCGGCGGACGGGCCGCTGGAGGTGATCGTGGCCCGCGTCTTCAACCTGATCGGTCCGGGACAGGGAACCGGGTCCGCGCCCGGCAGTTTCGCCCACCAGGTTGCGGCTGTCGCGCGAGGAGACGCAGACGCCATCCGCTGCGGCAACCTCGATGCGCGCCGCGACTTCGTCGACGTTCGCGACGCTGCCGACGCCTATATCGCCCTGGCAAGACACGGCCGCCCGGGCCAGCTCTACAACGTCTGTGCCGGGCGTTCCTATCGCATCGGCGACCTGCTGGATCACCTGCTGCGGGCCGCCGGATCGCGCGCCCCCGTCCTGATCGAACCGAGCCGAATTCGCGCCAACGACGTTCCGGATATCTACGGCGACCACGGAAAGGTCACGCGGGAAACCGGATGGCAGCCGGCCATTCCGATCCACCAGAGCCTCGCCGAGCTTCTTGAATCCGTCTCCGACCTCCGCCGCGCCGCGTAGGGCTGACCGGAGGACTGGGGTGATGGAATACTGGAGGGATGGAATGCACCACTCCGTCACCCCAGTCCCCCACCCCATCGCCAGCTCCGACCGTCGCAAACCCTTGATCCGGGGGGAAAGCAGGGGTAGAATCCATCAGAGGAAAGGCAACTGCTGCGGATGCTGCTTCCGGCGGTCGATACGATGAACTCGCTCAAAGGTCACGTCCTGGTTGCATCCCCCTACCTGCTGGATCCGAACTTTGTCCGGACCGTGGTGTTGCTGTTGCACCACAGCGACGAGGGCGCGTTCGGCGTCGTGCTGAACCGTCCGGCGGAAGACACCATCAAGGATCTCTGGCAGAAGGTGACCAATGGGACTTGTGACAATGAGCAGTTGGTGCATGTCGGGGGGCCCGTCTCCGGGCCGCTGATGGCCTTGCATACGGTGAAGGCGGCCGCCGAAATGGAGGTCCTTCCCGGCCTCTATTTCGCCGCGCAGCGGGAGAACCTGGAGAAAATCCTCCGCCAGAAGAAGCACCCAGTCCGAGTGTTCGTCGGCCATGCGGGCTGGGGCGGCGGCCAACTGGAGAAGGAGTTGAAAGAGGGCGCTTGGCTCACCGGTCCCGCGGAATCTGACTATGTCTTTTACGACTGGGACATCGATCTTTGGAAGAGGGTCTCCAAACAGATCGGCAACGCGCTGCTTACGGGCATGTTGCGAATCAAGCACATTCCTGACGATCCCTCGTGCAACTAGAAGGCGGACGGGCGAAAGGGCGAAGGTGGACGGATTCGAGGGATGATTAACTCGAAGCGGAAGCGATGGCAACTTGTTGCGCCGCAATCGCTTGCGATTCGTGCCCGCGCATGACGGACGGTTGTGTCGCGCTGAAGTGCATCGGTGGCGGCCGCAAGGCGCAGAGCCGAGGGAAACCGGGTTCTCTTTTCTGCCTTGAGATGAACCGCAGTCTAGACCATAATGCAGCTCTCTCGCAGAACTCCGTTCTGCATACACACCCTACCGGAAATGGCGGGCCGACCCGCGGCAACCTTGCAGTCGCGTGATTCCGATCGTGCCCCCAATGCTTCGCAGAAATTCACCAGGAGTGGCAAAATGGGATCGGTCGTTGGGGGCCATCGAGCAAGCCGAAGCTTAAGGAGCCTCATGCTTTTCGTCGCGTTCCTTGCCGCCGTAGCCTTGGCGGCGTCGGGACCGGCGACGGAGCAAGAGGGGCAAGCCGGCCAAGAGAAGGAGGCGGGGCCCGCCGCCATCGGCCACCCCATGGCGCCGGGGATCATGACGTTGCTCGAGGACGAGATGAAGGCCGGGTTCAAGAGACGGGGGATCGAAGACCATTTCGCCCGATTTCGCAGCTACGCCGCCTGGAAGCTCGATTCCACCGCCGGAACGGCCATGACTTCCGAGGTGACCGGCAACTGCCGCTTGAACTGGTATGACCACTTGCTCCGCAATCCCATTCAGGCGCCGGCGCAAGCCGAGCAGTTTACGCGCGAACTCCACACCGCGCTGGCCGGCAACCACGAAGGCTTCGCTCGCGCCCTGGCGATCGCTCGCCGGCGGATGGACCGGAGCGCGCAGTCGCCGCGGAGTTTCACGCCGGTCGACTCTCCCGAGAAGGCGATGGCCATCGTCAAACAGGCATTGATCGACGCGCAGGTCGGCTATGCCAGCGCACTGGCCCCGTTGGACCGCAACGAAATCGGCCAACTGGCCCGCAGCCTCTATCCGACCCTCACCTCGCAGGCCACCAATGGACACACGCTTCCCGACCGCGGCACCGCACGGCGTCTCTGCGACTTGATGGAGAAATCCGACCTGAACGGGTTCTATGCGGCCGCGGAAGGGCTCGTGCCGCTGGCCGATCCAAAGTTGCTCGAGCATTTGGCGGCGATCCCGGACGAAGGACGGTTTACCGTCGAGGGAGTTTCCGGGACGGTCCTCCAGCACATGGTCACGCCCGCGGGCGACATCATCGTCGGCGGCCGCGAGAAGAATACGTATCAACTGGACAAGATGTCGACCACGGCTGCCGTAATCGATCTGGGCGGCGACGACGTCTACCAGGAAGGGGCCGTGTCTTTGCAGCGGCCTTTGCTCGTGGTGCTCGACCTGTCGGGCAACGATGTGTACCGCGGATCGCAGCCGGGCATCCAGGGGGGCGCGGTGCTGGGCGTGTCGATGCTCGTAGATGCGGCGGGCAACGACAGCTACCAGGCGAAAGACGTCGCGCAGGGCTCGGCGCTGGCAGGGGTCGGCATCCTGGTGGATTGCGCCGGCAACGACGCCTACGTCGGACTCCGCCGGCTCCAAGGGCACGCGCTGGCCGGCGTCGGTGTCCTTATTGATCGCCAGGGCCACGACCGCTATCACGGCGCCATGTGGACCCAGGGTTTCGGCGCCCCGTTGGGTTTCGGCGTACTCGAGGATGGGGACGGCAACGACCGATACTACACGGGCGGACAATACCCTGATTCGTACGAGGAGACTCCCGGCTACGAGGGCTGGGGGCAGGGCGTCGGGGCCGGCCTGCGCCAGGTGGGCGACGGCGGGATCGGCGTGCTCCTCGAAGGCGGCGGCGACGACACCTACGAGTTCGACTACCTGGCCCACGGCGGCGGATACTGGCTCGGAGTCGGTTTCGCGCGGGATTTCGGCGGAAACGACAAGCGGCTCGGCGCCACGCGCCAAACCTACAGCGGCGGCACGCGCACCGAGCGGATGTTCCAGCGGTTCAGCAGCGGCTACGGTTGCCACTATGCCGTCGGATTCTGCTTTGACGACGCCGGCAACGACTCCTACAACGGCACGATCATGGCCCTGGGGTTCGCCTGGGATGTGGCGGTGGGCGGGCTGATCGACTTTGCCGGCAACGACCGCTACGAAGCCACCGGCGGAGGGACCCAGGGCAACGGGGCGCAGGCCGGGCTCGGGATCCTCTTCGACTACGCCGGTGACGACGTCTATCTCGGCTACGGCCAGGGCAACGCCTCAGCGAGCATCTCCTACCACGATCTGCCGCGGTGCGGCGGAAACTTCAGCTTCGTGGTCGACTACGGCGGCAAGGACCAGTATGGCTGTGGCGTCCAAAACAACTCGTACAATCGCCGCGGAAGCGACGGCGGTTTCCTCATCGACCGTCCCAGCCGCGACGAACAGCAGCAGACCGCCGCGGCCCCGTCGGATCGCCCCGCAGCCGGTTCCTGATCGCGGCGGGGCTGGCGAAAAAGGGGACTGGCTCCACAAGACCTCGTATCTTCACTCCCGTTAACCCCCTACGATTGCGGTGCTTGTTCCCTTTTTCATCAGGCCTCACTGCGGCTGTCCGTTATCGCTCCAAGGAGATTCTTCCATGCGTTGGCTGAAGCAAGTTTCGCTCTCTCTGAGCTTCGCAGTCGTTGCCGGCGCGGCGATTGCCGGCACGACCCTTTCTGCGCAAGAGGCCGCGAAAGAGACTCCGTCCAGCGGCGGCCCGGAGATGCCGGCGCCCGACAAGTCGCAGGGTCCCGAGCTGTCCAAAGAAGAAGCCGCTCCCGCCGAACCAGAGTCTGCGCCCAAGCTCAGCAAAGAGATGGCCGCGTTTCGCGACCGGATCCGGCGTACACTCGGCCGGTACTACGAACAACCGCTCAATACCAACGTGAACACGGCGAGCGACGTGATCCTGTTCTGCCTGGCGTTCGGTTGCGAAGCCGAGTTGCGCCACGGCGCGGGCAAGATCAACGGGATCGGCTGCCTCTGTTGGAATTACCCGTGTGGCGGTTATCGCGTGCTCCGCGCCGGCAACGACGGCATTGTCCCGAGAGTCGGCTATGGACTGCAGGACCAGCCGTCGCAACTGCTGGCAGTGCTCGGCCAGACCGCCGTTCCGGAGACCTACGAACTGCGCGTCGGTCAACAGCGAGGCACCGTGGTCGATCTGGTGAATCACGAAAAACTGACCTGCCGGTCGGGCACGGACCAGTCGTTGAAACTCGTCGGGCTGGCCTGCTACCTTCGCGACGACGAGTCCTGGAAAAACGAGTCGGGCGAGGAGTGGTCCTTGGAGCGGCTCCTCCAGGAGGAACTCGATCGCTCCGTGGCACTCGACGATTCCGCGGCCACCAATCGCCTCTTGGGACTCACCTACGCACTTCGACGCCGCGCGAGATCGCAACGGCCGCGGGATGGCCAGTATGCACGGGCGGAGGCCTTCCTCGACGAGTTCCACCGCCATGCTCTCTCGCTCCAGAACAGCGACGGCAGTTGGCATCCCCGCTTTTTCGCGTCCCGGGGCGAAAGCCGAGATACCATCGAGTCGCTCCGTTCCACGGGCCATATCCTCCATTGGCTGACCATCTCGCTGCCCGACAGCCGGCTTCAGACGGCCGAGATCCTGCGGGCCGTCAACTATCTGGACAATCAACTTGCCGGCCTGGTCGCCCGATGGAACACCACGTCCGCCACCCCAAGGAAAATGGACGCGGTCGCTCACGCGCTCGGTGCGTTGACTACCTACGACCAGCGCGTTTTCCAGCCGTACGACACTCGGCCGCAAACGACAAACAGCGCGGCGGCCGCCGAGAAGAATTAGGCCGCAACCCCTTTGTTTGGTGGGCGTCGTGACGCATTATTGGGGTGCATGCAAGTCGAGTTGGGCTTGTCACGACTGGCGGTTCCTGAGAGACTAGGGCCCCATTTGGCTGGGCTCAGGCGGCCGTCCAGCGGCCGCGATCCTTATTGGTCGGATCCGGAATGCATCGGCTCGCGGTATTGG
>JABWBD010000160.1 GCA_013360685.1 Pirellulales bacterium | reverse complement strand
CCTCGCGCGAGTCTCCCGACCCCGCGCTGGGCGCGGGTCTCTCGACCCCGCGCTGGGCGCGGTTCTCCCGACCCCGCCCCCCCGCGGACTCCGCGGCCGGCGACGATTCCGCCACCAGCGAGAATGGCCCCCCGGATCTCCAACTGGCACGGAATGCCTTGTTCCTGCTCGCTGCTCTCTTCTCGGTCTTCAACATCCTGTTCATCATCGTTTCGTCGCCGCCGCTGGGCCGTTTCATGGATGCCGCCGGCGTCTTCTGGCTCCCGTGGTTCTGTCTCCTGTTCGTCGACCGCTGGCAAACGATCCCGCTTGGGAGAAGAACGGCAGGGCACTGACGATCCGGCTATATCATGGGGGCAGAATGATGAAAGGGCGGTCGGGGTCTGCGTGGGAAAGAGACTCTTCAGCGGCAGATCGCGAAAGGGCGAAAGAGCGAAAACGCGAAAAGGTCGGCCGCGGACGTGCTTGAGGTGTGTGACGATCTTTCTCCCGGCACATCCCACGCAGAAAAATGCTTCACAGCGTTGCCGTTAGGGGCGTTGCCGATGCCCGTTTTTCAGCTTGCCGAGTTCGATCGCTTCAGCCGGGCGGCTGATGGCGCGGCGCACGGCTTTTGTCAGGGCCTCCGGCTTGCCCGCCGCCGCGTTTTCTGCTTATAGTAGAAATCAGTCGCAATCCACCACTGCAAGGGTTCTTGATTCCGGAGACTTGGCCGATGCCTCCTACGCTCAACCGCCGCAATTTCGTCGCCACGCTTTCCTCTGCGGGTCTTGCCGCCGGCCTGGGGAGCTTCACCCTCGCCACCGCCGACGAAAAGAAGACCGGCCGCAACGACGTGGTCCGTGTCGGCTGCATCGGCATCCGCGGCAAGGGCAGCCATCATATGAGCGGCCTGGAGGGCGTGGAAGGGGCCGAAGTGGTCGCGCTGTGCGACATCGACGCGTCGGTCCTCGGCCCGAAGGCCGACGCCTGGGAGAGCCGCACTCCGGGCCGCAAGGTGAAACGGTTTTCCGACTACCGCAAGCTCGTCGAGGATCCGGACATCGACGCCGTTTCCATCGCAACCTGCAACCACACACACACGCTGATCGCGATCGCGGCGATGGAAGCGGGCAAGGACGTGTACGTCGAGAAGCCCTGTTCGCACAATCTCTGGGAAGGCCGCCAGCTCGTGGCCGCCGCGCGGAAGTACCAGCGCATGTGCCAGCACGGCACGCAGGGCCGCAGTTCGCCGGCGATCCGCGAGGCGATCCAGAAACTCGGCGAGGGAGTGATCGGGGAGATCTACATGGCCAGGGGGCTGTGTTTCAAGTGGCGGCCGTCGATCGGGCGCACGCCCGACGAACCGGTCCCGGCCGGCGTGAACTACGACCTCTGGCTTGGCCCGGCCCCGGAGCGGCCTTTCAGCCGCAACCGCTTCCACTACAACTGGCATTGGCACTGGGACTACGGCAACGGCGACATGGGCAACCAGGGCGTCCACGAGATGGACATGGCCCGCTGGGGCCTGGGCGTCGGAATGCCCAAGCGGGTCCATGCCGGCGGCGGGCACTTCATGTTCGACGACGACCAGGAGACCCCGAACACGCTCGTGTGCATCTACGAGTATCCGGACGAGAACAAGATGCTCGTCTTCGAGACCCGCCACTGGATCACCAACCAGGAAGACTTCGGCTCCGGCGGGTCGAACGCCGTGGGCGTCACGTTCTACGGGTCCGAGGGTTACATGCAGGTGTACTACTTCGGCTACAAGACGTTCCTGGGCAAGAACCGCGAGCCCGGCCCGACCGGGACCGGCGCGCCGAACGAATACGAGCGGTTCATCGCCGGCGTGCGGAGCCGCAAGCACGAGGACCTGGGCGTGGAGATCGAGGACGGCCATCTCTCGTCGGCGCTCTGCCACCTGGGCAACATCGCCTACCGGCTGAAGCGGACGGTCAACTTCGATCCGAAGACGGAGACGTTCGGCAACGACCAGGAAGCCAACGCGCTGCTCACGCGGGATTATCGGAAGCCGTACGTGGTGCCGAAGATTGCATGAGGCACTTGCGCAGTTTGGATTTTTTCACGCGGGCCGAACCATGAATGAACCAGTTCCTTCGAGCCGGTCTTCGGACCAGGCGATTCGCTGCACCCGGCCGGGCTGCTGCGGCGCGGTGAGCCGCCGCGACGCGATCCGGCTCATCGGCGCCGGGGCAGCCGGACTTGCCTTGGCGGGAACGCAAGCCGCGGTCGCCGGGCCTTTCGAGGCCTCCGATTTCGAGAAGCTCGTCCCCGCCGATAAACGTTTGAACCCCGACTGGGTGCAGTCGCTCTTCGAGCGCGGCAGCCCGACGATCTACCGGGGCGAAGAGCTCCGCTTGATCGGCATGCCGGTCGGCGGGATCTGCGCGGGACAGATCTATCTCGGCGGCGACGGCAAGCTCTGGCACTGGGACATCTTCAACCAGCACATCGGCACCGGCTCCGACCATTACGCGCGCCCGATGCGGCCCTCCTCGCCGCTGGAGCAAGGCTTCGCGATCCGCGTCAAGGCCGGCGGCCTGACGCAGGTCCGATCGCTGGACCATGTGGGCTTCGGCGAGATCGCCTTCCGTGGCGAATACCCGATCGGCACGGTGGAGTACCGCGGGATCGCCTCGCCGGTCCGCGTGCGGCTGGAGGCGTTCTCGCCGTTTGTACCGCTGAATGCCGACGACTCCAGCCTGCCCGCAACCGTGATGCGGTTTACCGTCACGAATACGAGTCCCGGACCGATCGAGTGCGAGCTGGCCGGATGGCTGGAGAATGCGGTGTGTCTCCATAGCGGCCAGCCCAAGCCGGTCACCGAGGTCCGCAAGCCGTCGGCCGGCCTCACGCTCCTGGAACACTCGGTCGCACCGTTGCCGCAAGGCGAGGCAAAGGCCGCTCGTCCCGACATCGTCTTCGCGGATTTCGAGAAGGAGAATTACGAGGGGTGGACCGCTGCCGGCAAGGCTTTCGGCACGGGCCCGATCGAAAAAAGCAGGATACCGGCTTACCAGGGCGACGTCGGCGGAACAGGGCGGCGCGTGGTGAACTCCCATGCCGGAGCGCCGGGCGATGGCGTCGGGGACAAGGACACCCAGACCGGCACGCTCACCAGCAAGCCGTTCACGATCCAGCGCGACTACATCCAGTTCTGGATCGGCGGCGGGGCGCACAAGGGTCGGACTTGCCTCAATCTCCTGGTCGACCAGAAGGTAGTGCTTTCCGCAACCGGCGCCAACGAGAACCGCATGAAACGGCAAAGCTTCGACGTGCGCGCCTGGGCCGGCAAGACGGCGGAGCTTCAGGTCGTGGATAACGCCTCGGAGAGCTGGGGGAATATCGGCATCGACGAGATCGTGTTCAGCGACAAGCCCGCGGAACCCGAGGTCCCGCTGGGCGAACGGGCCGATTTCGGCACGATGGCCCTGGCGTGGATCGGAGCTTCGGACGCGGTCGAAGCGATCGCGTGCATCTCGGACGGACCGTTTCCCGAGGCTGCCTTCGCGCGGCTCGGGGAGGGCGAAAAGCCCTCTCGCACGCGTCCCTGCGGCTCGCTCGTCGGCCGTCTTGCGCTGGCGCCGGGCGAGGAGAAGACCGTGACCTTTGCCATCACCTGGTTCTTCCCCAACTTGAGTCTTCCGCAGTTGCCTCGCGGCAGACACGATGCGACGCGGTTCAAGTCGGCCGCCGATGTGGCCGGTTACCTGGCCGCCGAATGGGAGCGGCTGGCAAGACTCACGCGTCTCTGGCGCGATACTTGGTACGATTCGACGCTTCCTTACTGGTTTCTGGACCGCACGTTTGCCAATACCTCGACGCTGGCCACTTCGACCTGCCACTGGCTTGCCGGCGGCCGGTTCTACGGATGGGAAGGGGTCGGCTGCTGTGCCGGGACTTGTGCGCACGTGTGGCACTACGCCCACGCGGTCGCCCGGCTGTTTCCACAGCTCGAACGCGCGGCGAGGACGATGGGCGACTACGGCGCCGGGTTCCAGCCCGACACCGGCGCGATTCATTTCCGCGCGGAGCACTCCAAGCACTGGGCCGCGGACGGCCAGGCCGGCTGTATTCTCCGCACGTGGCGCGAGCACCAGATGAGCCGCGACGATCGCTTCCTGCGGGGGCTCTGGCCGCGCGTGAAGAAGTCGCTGGAGTTTCTCATCCGCTGCGACGGAAACGCCGACGGCATCCTGGAAGGCCCCCAGCACAATACTCTCGACGCCGACTGGTTCGGTCAGGTGGCCTGGCTGAGCGGGCTCTACCTGGCAGCGCTTCGCGCGGGCGAGGAAATGGCCCGTGAAATGGGCGACGAGCCCTTCGCGAGCCAATGCCGGGCGATCTTCGAACCAGGGCGGCGCAACGTCGACGGGCGGCTTTTCAACGGGGAGTATTACGTCCAGCTTCCCGACCCGTCGCACACGAAGTCGGTCGGCTCCTACGACGGCTGCGAGATCGACCAGGTGTTCGGGCAGAGTTGGGCCTGGCAGGTGGGCCTCGGCCGCATTCTGGACGAGAAGAACGTGCAGCGGGCGTTGCGTTCGCTGTGGCGGTACAACTTTACGCCGGATGTCGGCCCTTACCGGGCGGTTCACGAGCGGGGCCGCTGGTATGCGATGCCCGGCGAGGGCGGGCTATTGATGTGCACCTGGCCGCGCGGCATGGGCATGCGGGTCCAGGAGGCCTACGATTCGTACTTCAACGAGTGCATGAACGGCTTTGAGTACCAGGCCGCCTGGCACATGATCGCCGAGGGAATGGTCCAGGAGGGGCTTGCCGTCACGCGGATGATCCACGATCGGTATCACGCCGCGCGCCGAAATCCGTGGAACGAGGTCGAGTGCGGCGACCATTACGCCAGGAGCATGGCGAGCTACGGGGTGTTTCTCGCCGCCTGCGGCTACGAGCACCACGGCCCCAAAGGCCGCCTCGGCTTTGCCCCGCGGCTGTCCCCGGAGGACTTCCGCGCCGCGTTCACCACGGCCGAAGGCT
This sequence comes from Pirellulales bacterium, assembly GCA_013360685.1. Taxonomy (GTDB): domain Bacteria; phylum Planctomycetota; class Planctomycetia; order Pirellulales; family Thermoguttaceae; genus JABWBD01. The sequence continues at coordinate 11,436 of JABWBD010000160.1, read as the reverse complement.
GGGGCACGTTTTCGCAGAAGGCGGAGACGGGAAAGCAGTCCGCCGGCGTGGCGGTCCGATACGGCAAGTTGGACCTTCGCTCGCTTTCTCTCGGCGTGGTGGGCGGCCTTCATCCGACGAAAGCCACGGCCAGTCTCGGCGGCCGGCAACTCACTGCCACGCTGTCGGTCCATGACGACACTGCCGAGATCCGGTTCGACGCACCGATCGTGCTCTCGGAGGGGCAGGACCTGGAGGTTGAATTGAGCTGACCGGCGAATGCATGAGGGATGTGGTTTCTGTTTCTGTCGAGTTGTCAAAGATCTATGATCTACCTCTTTGGAGTTCAAGAAGGCTCGCGGGAAAGCGGAGATTCGGGTGGTGCCGCAAACCCTTGCCGTACACGCCAAGCCACGCAACGGTTGTCCGGCTCACCTCCATCCGGTAATTTGATGGTAGCGAGTTCCCGTCCTGGTGGCTTCCACCCTCCGCAGCGCGAAACGGTCCGTTTATGCCCGCTCCCAGTCAGGCCGACGCTCTTCTGGTCCGCCGCATCCGTTCCGGCGACGCCGATGCTTGGAACGAGCTGATCAGCCGGTTTGAGGGCCGGTTGCTGGCGTTCGTCGACAAGCGGACGAAGGACCGCGCCGCCGCGGAGGACGTGGTGCAGGAGACGTTCATCGGTTTCCTGACCAGTCTGCCGAACTTCGACGCGCGTCGCGCTCTGGAGGGGTATCTGTTCTCGATTGCCGCCCACAAGCTTACCGACCACTTGCGCCGCGAGGGACGCCGCCCCACGCTCCCCTTGATCCCCGATGGGAGCAATCCCAGCAGTTGGGAGCCCGCGGGCAGTTCGCGGCCGGCCAGCAGTATCCTCCGCAGCGGCGAACGCCGGCGGTTGGAGGAAGACGCCCTGGTTGCCGCCATCGGCGAACAGCTCGAGCACTGGCGGCAGCGGAGCGATTGGCAAAAGGTCCAGTGCGTGGAGCTCTTGTTTGTCCGAGGTTGGGCGAACAAGGACGTGGCTGGCCGGTTGGGTCTGTCGGAGCAGGCGGTGGCCAATCACAAGTTCGAGTTCCTTGCCCGGCTCCGCAACGCCGTCCGCCGCCAGCAGCTTCCGGACGACGTGTTTCCGGAACTCTACGAATAGACCAGATCGAAAAGGACCGCCGCGAAAATGCCAAAGCCGATTCGACAGTCCGACCTGGAAGGCTATCTCGACGAATCCCTGCCGCCGGAAGAGATGGCCCGCATCGAGCTGGCGCTTCGCAGCGATCCCGACTTGATCGATCATCTGGCCGGGATCAACGCGCGGCGCGACGCGGGCGTACACAGCCTCGGCGCGATCTGGCGCCGTCATCGCCTCAGTTGCCCTTCTCGCGAACAGCTTGGCAGTCATCTGCTCGGCGCCCTGCCGACCGACTTCTCCGATTACATTGCCTTCCACCTCGATACGGTCGGTTGCCGCTACTGCCAGGCAAACCTGGCGGACCTGAAGAAACAGCAGGCTGAGGCCCCGGACGTCGCGGAAACCCGCCGCCGCAAGTACTTCCAGTCCAGCGCCGGCTACCTGCGCCGCGATGCTTAGGCCACCACGATCGCGTACGTTTCTATCGCCGGCAGTTCCACGACCCTCCGCCCCGCTTGATCTGCGATCCGCAGTTCCTGTTCCGCCCCGCCGAGAGGGAGCCACCGTGCGGTATTCGCGTTCTTCCACCGCGGCCCAAGTTCCAGCCGCACGCCCTGCTGTGTCTTGGGAGTCGCGTAGTTGACCAGGTGGACCACGAGACCATCGCCTTTGCGGTGGTACGCGCTCACGGCCACCACGTCGGAGCCGCGGAGACGGACGGAGAGCCGGTCGCCCGCTGCTGTCTCGATGGCCGCCGCCAATTTCTGCCAATTCTTGGGAAGGGGCACCCGGACCTCATGGCCCGCGGTTGCCGCGGAACGAACCGCCTCGTCTTCCATCCGCACGACCCGCTGGCCGGCAAGTCCGGCCAACCCGCCGGAACCGCGCAGCCGGCCGTTTTCGTCCATCTGGCCGTTCTCGCCCCCAAGGACCAGGATCCCGCCTTCGTCCACAAACCCTCGGACCGCCTCGCACTCCCGATCGCTCAGGTGGGACTGGCCGGCAATGAGCAGGACCGCGTGTTCCTTCCATCGTCCCAGGTCGTCGCCAAAAACGGTCTCCCAGGCAAAGCCGCCGCGGATGAGCACTTCTTCCGCGCCCAGAAGACGCGACCACGAGCCTTGACTGTCGAACGCCAGCGAGGCGAACGTCTGGAGCACGGCCACGTCGCGAACCGGACAGGTCGTATCCGTCAAAGCCGCATGGGACCGCACGAAGCCGAGCGACTTGCCGAGCGCGTCGCGAAACTCGGGCCGGTCGATCCGCATACGGTCGCCTTCCCCCAAGGGCCGCAGCGACCAGTTCGTGCCCGGCACGCCGCCATTGGCCGCCGCTTCTGCAACCTGCAGGCAGATCTCTTCCAGCTTCTCCGGCAGTCCCAAGGCAGTCTCTTTGCCTTTCCGCCAGGTCGTGGAGACGACGCGGTAGCCGATCGCGCGGGCCTGCTTGTAGGCGCGGATCTGCGAGATGACCGCACCGTCGTCGATCCCCGGGAAGTTGCCGTTCTCGGCGAACATCAGGTTCAGGTGCCGGCCCACGGCCGGGGCCCAAACGCTGCGGCGATAGGGAGCGTCGAACGAGCGCGGATGCGCGGGATTGCCCATCAAAATCGCAGCCGGCCGAATGCTCCGCGCGTGCGAAGTGATGTCGCGGTGGTACTCGCCCAGACCCTCGCAGCGGAAACGGACCCACTCCTGGACGAGCGGATCCTGGATCTGCGTAAGGGTCTGCGTCGGAGGCTGCCGCACGTGCTCCAACGATTCCAGGCCGAACCGCTCGCGCGGACTGCGGTGATGTGCCGAGAGCCACTCGCGGAATTTCTTCTCGCACCTCTGGCAGTAGCAGGGCTCGGCATAGTCGTTGTCGAAATGGAGACCGTCCAGCCCGATCTCCTCCAGTCCGAAACGGATGACGCCCTTGAGGTACTGCCGGAACTCGCTGCTCTGGATGCACGGCGTCCAGCGGAAATAGGTGCCGCCCCAGGTCCGTAGCTGGCCGGTCTGGTCGCGCTGGATCCATGATTCCGCGTCCGGCTGGTCGGCGAGAAACGCCTCGTAATAGAGCGACCGCGATTGGCAGTAGCCGAGCACACGGACGCCATGGCGATGGGCGATTCGTACCAGGTCGGCGGTCCGCTGCTGCTGGTCGCGCTCGTGCTTCAGCCCGAAGCCTTTGAAGAAATGGGTGATCGCCAGGTTCACGCCCAGGTCGGCCATGGTGCGGACGAGTTGGTCGGAGTGGAGGCGGTCGTACCACTGCGGCACCCAGGCAGCACTGCCGTCGACCGCGCCGGCGTTGCGTCCCAGCCGCCGATAGTGGTCCAGCGGTTCCCAGCCCCACCAGGACCAGTAGTAGGGCGCAAAGGTGGCGGCTTCACGGGCGCCGCTGGCGCCGTCCTCCGCGCCGGCGTCTTGCGCAACGCCAGACGGAGCGCAAAGCGATAAGAGCGGGACCGTTCCGAGGGAGCACAGGAAATCGCGTCGACGCATGGCAGAATCCTCCGGGCAGCAGACATTCCCAAACGACACCGGTGCGGAAGCCGCCGCCATGATAGCAGACTGCCGCCCGTGCTCGCCAGTCGAAGGGAACCATAGCGATCGACGTTCCACGGGGCAGACCACCCCGCAAGGCAACAGCCGGTGGTTGTCCATGCCATTCCACCAGGCTACGATGAGGGATGGAGTTCTGATAGCGCGCTCGAGTCGGATCGGAGAGCACCATGACCACTGTCCCAAAGCGGTACTTGACGCCGGAGGAATACCTGTCCAAGGAACGGAAGGCCGAGTACAAAAGCGAATACTACCGTGGCGAGATGTTCGCCATGTCGGGAGCAAGCCGCGAGCACAATCTGATCGCAGGCAACGTCAGCCGCGAAGCGGGCAATCAACTGCGAGACCGCCCCTGCGAAGTCTACCAGAGCGACATGCGCGTCAAGGTGAGCCCCACCGGGCTGTATACCTATCCCGACGTCGTGATTGTCTGCGGCGAACCGCAGTTTGAAGACGCCGAAGTCGACACGCTGATCAACCCGAGCGTGATCTTCGAAGTCCTTTCCGAGTCCACCGAGGACTACGATCGCGGCAAGAAGTTCGAGCATTATCGAAAAATCTCGTCGCTTCGGGAATATGTCCTGATTGCGCAGGACCGGTGCCACGTCGAAAGATTCACGCGCCAGCCGGACAACCGTTGGATTCTCTGGGAGAGCGAAGACCCGGAAGCGGTCCTGGAACTGCCGTCCATCTGCTGCGAGCTGAAGCTGAGCGATGGCTACGCCAAAGTGAAACTCGAGAAAAACGAATAAGGGAGGATCCCCGATGGCCACAGCAGCCGCGGAATGAGAAAGCGAGTTGGAGAGAGACGAACGGTCTACAGATTCACTGGTAGCGGTATCCTCGTGTTCACCCAACTCCAAGGAGACACCATGACCCATCGCATTCTCCTGTTCTGTGCGGTTCTCTTGGCAACAGGGATCGGCCCGGTCGATCCGACCCGATACGCGGCCGGGCAAGCTCCCGGCGGAAAACCGGCCGCCGAGGATTTCACCCGCCTGGGTACGTTCCAAGTGCCGCATCCGCCGGCCGGCAAGCAGATGCTGATGGACTTCCCCAGCCTGACGAAGCTCCGCGGCGGCCAGTGGCTGACCATCTTCATTGAGGAGCCCCAGCACGGCACGCCTCCTTGGGCCGCCATGCCTGCCAGCGGCAGACTCTGGACCTCTCGCACGGCCGACGAGGGCCGCGCCTGGACCGACCCCGCCATCTGGCTCGACACGCCGCTCGACGACCGCCACGCCTACACGCTGCAACTGAAGAACGGCGATCTCGTGGCGTTCTGGTGGGTCCAGACGGTGGCGTTCGGCATCAACGGCATCTTCAACTACACGGCCCGCTCGCACGACGGCGGCCGCACCTGGGAGGACCCGCGGCGGATCCGGACCGAAAAGCCGGTCTGGCCGGAACCGCCCAACCCGGGCATCCAGGGCGGGTTCTCGCTCACCAATCCGCCCATCGAACTGCCCGACGGCACGTTGGCCATGGCCATGGACGCCCTGAGCAAACCCCCGTCGGAAGCGGGAATCCTGCGGTCCCGCGACGACGGCCGCACGTGGGGCGATTACTCGCCGATCGCCGTCGATCCCGAGGGCGGGACTTGTTTCAACGAGCCCTGCGTGGTTCGGTTGGCCTCTGGCAAGTGGATCACCGTGATGCGCACGACCGTCCCGCTGACCCGTGGCACCACGCATCCCTATACCAACGGCCCGACGATGGTCTGCACCTCGACCGATGAAGGCCGCACCTGGAGCAAGCCCGACCGGCTCCCGCTGGAGTTCACCTGGACGGGCTCGACCGCGCCGTTCATCCTGCAGACGAAAAGCGGCGTCGTCGTGTTTGCCGTGAATACGGGCATGGCCTTCAGCTTCGACGACGGCCGCACTTGGGTGCCCCAGGGCCTCGTGCCCGGCTATTACCCGAATCTGCTGGAGGTGTCGCCCGGAACGGTGGCCACGATCGCCTGCGAACTCGGCGGCCATGTGATCCGCCCGTCCGGGCCGCAGCCGCCGGCCGCTCCCGAAACCGACCCCGGCCCGCCGTCGCTCGAGCCCAAACCGATCGCCGCAATCCCTGAGCCGCAGGGCCAGCTCGACCTGGGCGAAATCCGCGGGATGCCACGAGCCATCCGGGTCCGAGGTACGCGGGATTGGATGTCCTCGCCGCTGGTCGGGACACCCGACTATCCGCTCGCGGCAGCGGCGAGAGGCGTATCCAACGGCGAAGAAGTGGTCGCGGTCTTACTGAGCCGTCCGGACCAAAAAAAGGCCTGGCCGCTGCTGGTCGCCAAGGCCGCAGGCGTGATCGGAGAGCCGCTGCTGGCGGAAGCCCACGGCGGCGAGTTGCTCTGCGCGATCGGAATGAAAACCGGCGATCGCCCGACCACAATGCTGGCCCGTTCGCGTGACGGCGGCCTGACCTGGACGCCCCCCGCGGCTCTGGACGTGGAGGGAACGTCGGAGCCGGTCATGCTCACTTCGCCGCCCGTGGAAACGGTCGACGGCGTGTGGCTTGCAGCCGCCGCCGTCGGCAGTCAGCCCGAGACGTCTGCGTGGGCGATCTTGCGCTCGTCCGACGCCGCGAAGACCTGGCGGCCGATCGCGCACGGGCCGGAAGGGACGACGCTGGCAGAGCCCTCGCTGGCCTTGGCGCGTGACGGGCGCTGGGTCGTGGCGGGACGGCAATTGCAGTCCAGCGCCATCGTCGCCCTGTTCTCCAAGGACCAAGGCACGTCGTGGAGCCCGCCGAAGCCGATGAATCTGACCGGCGCACGGCCGGAAATCGTCGAGCTCTTCGAAGACCTGTTCCTTGTCACGGCCGAGGGGCCGGGCGGAGACCTGCTGGCGGCCTACACCTGGGACGATCTGGAGTTCTCGATCCCGCGTCCGCTCGCCTGCGCGCATTGCTTCCGCGTCGGCCCGCGGAAAGTGCTGGCTCGCGGCAGCGGCGTCGATATGGCGGGGCGGTTCAGCAACCTGGCCCAGGTGCCGCTGGAGCCCGACGAGATCGAAGCGGTCGGGAAGACCCTCACGGCTCGACTTCCCCTCAAGCCGGCCGAGTCCGTCCTCAAGGGCGAGTGGAAGACGCTGCCCGGCGAAGCCGGCACAGCAAGTCTCGAGTCGGAGGGGAGCCGCGCGTCGATCGAGATTTCGTTCGAGGGCCGGGCGGTAGGGCTGGTCCACGACGTGATGCCAGGGGGCCGCCTCGTGGGCATCCAGATCGACGGCCGCGAGTATCCGCCGGTCGACATGAGCGGACCGGCCCGCTCCGAGGTCCTGAGCCCTCTGGCTGCCGGTTTGTCGCCGGGCCGGCACAAGCTCGTGCTCTGGCCGCTCCTGCCCTGGAGAGCAGGCACGATGAGGCTCTGGCGATTGCAGGCGGCCCCGTAGACGAAGGCAAACCGACTACAGCTCTTGCAGGCACTCCAGGATCTGCAGCCGCAGTTCGTCCGGCGCCTGCGGTTGGGTCGCATCGCCGCCGTGCGGGCTGTCGCCGACGACCCGGTCCACGCCCTGGGAGAGCAGCCGCTCGGCACGGGCTACCGCCTCTGGCTTTGCACCGGCCGTCTTCGCCGCGTTCATCCTGGTCCGCAGCATCGTCAGGTACTCGAAGTCGCCGATTCCCTGCCGCCATGCTTCCCAGCGCTTGGAGTTCACGATGCCGTTCGGTCCTCCGTAGATCAGGGCATAACTCACGCCCGAAGTATAATCGCTGAACGTGCCGCAATTCTCGTCCACGTAGACCCACATCCCCACCCCGCCGAAACCGATCTGGTAGGCCTTCCAGGCCATCCATCGGTAATAGGCGAACGGATCGCTGTTCTTTTCGCTCGCGCAGGCATAGATCCACGACGGCAGCTTGTTGCCGCGGCAGGCGGCAAGGATCGCCCCGTCGGCAACCGCGCCGCTGCTCGGGCAGTAGATGTCGAAATACGGCCGGGCCTCCTCGAGCGACCGTGCCGTCACGCCGCTGGTCGGGTTTTCCCAGGTCCGCATCTGCGGGTCGATCTGCTTGAGCAGCTTGCTCGCCGGCAGGCAGCGCTCGATCCATGCCTTCTCCCCCGGTTCGTCCATCCAGTACCAGGCAAACCTCTCGCGGCCGATGCCCTTCTCCGCGAGATGGTCGCGGATTTGGGTGACCCACTGCCGGAAGACTCTCTCCCAGACCGGGCCGCCATACTGCGGCAGACCCAACCGGTCCCAGCCGAACTCGAACCCCGCCCACAACAGCCACTGGGGGCAGTCGGGATACCACGCAATCATCTGGTCGAGCCGGCTGAAGTCCAGCGGCACGGTGAAATTGCCGTCCTTGTCCGGCGCGGGGTAGGGCAGGTAGTTGTGGTTGATGACCAGCGAGGTGTTGTAGTGGTCCCGCAGGTTCTGCGACGCCTCCAGCTCTCGCCCGGCAATTGCCTTCTCGTAGTAGTAGCCCCACGTGGAGCTCGCACAGGTCACACGGTCGGGAAAGCGAATCGGCCAGACGCGGAGCCGCAGCGGCACTTGCCCGACCTCCTTGCCGCCGCCGCGGACGACGATGGTCGATCGGTAGTCGCCGGGCTGGATATCCTGCCCGCGCGTCTTGAAAGTCAGCCAGATCCGTTTGCTCAGGCCGGCAGGCAGGCGGAACTTCTCACCGGCCGCCACGGGCACGATCGCGTCGTCGCGGTAATTGTAGCCAAACGCCTCGGTGTGCACGATCTGGCCGAGCGAGAGGACCTGTGCGGCCGGCAGTTTCCGCGGTCCGTCGAAGTCCGCGACCTCAAGCTGAAGCTCCTGCGGAGCATCCGAAGCGCTCGTGATATTGAAGCTCGCACAGGCCCGCTCGTTGCCCATCATATCGATGCGCAGCGTGGGCGGCGCCCCGAGCGGGGCCGCCAGCGGCTTCAGCCATGTCCAGCCCTTGTCCTGCCACAGGCGCACGGGCGATTCGGGCCACATGACCGCATTGACACGGCCGATCGCGGCAAACGCCGCCCGGTCGAAGCTGCGGTAGGGCGGGCCCTGCCAGTAGTCCGCCTCCTGGACCTGCCGCGCCGGAAGCACTTCCCCCCGGGCATCCTCGATCGCTTCCATCGCCGCATCGCAGTTCGTGCCCGCCGCGCCCAGGGTACGGCGTTCCGCAACGGCCTCGCTCGCCAACCGCAGCAAGGCCAGCGTGGTGTTCTTCTGGTCCACCCACGGCTTTCGACCGATGGCGTACTGCACGATCTCGCCGGCCGCCAGCGGCTTCTCGTCCGCCCAGACCGCCTCCGCCGCGGTGTGCTCGCCCCTGCGTACTTCAATCTCGTCGCAGAAGACGTAGAACCCCGCCGGAAGGACGGCCAGCCGCACGTAGCGGCCCCAGCCCTTGACCTTTTCGAGCACGAAACGGTGGTTCAGGAACTTCTCCTGCGGTTGGGATTCGGCAAGCACGTCCCCCAAGTAGCGATACTCCTTGCCATTGCTGCTGATGAACACGAGCACGGCCGATGGAAACGTGACCTGCGACCCGCCGGTGACGGTGTCGAAGTGGACCTCGCTGACCGGCTGTTCGCTCGCCAGATCCAGGTCGATGGTAAAGCTCCTGTTGCGTCCCACATTCCAGCCTACCGTGCCCTTGTCCTGCCAAAGACAGCCGTTGTACTTCCCGTCGGTAAGATCCGCGGCATCGCCCGCATCGGTACAAAGTGAATAATTGGGGGACGGGCTGAACGCGCAAGTCTTTCCCAAGGCGAGGTTGACCGCCGCGGAAGCCGGCCGCGGCCCTTGCGGCGCGTCCTGGGCGGCAAGGGGACCGGAACAGAAGATCAACGCGGCCAGCATCATGATGGAGCGACTCATCGGTTCTCTCTCTTTCACAGATAACGCACGACGTTCCGATCCTCACACCCGTGCAACCACGAATCGCCGGACGCGAATCGATCGCTCGGCCCGCCTGCCGGGGCCCATTTCCCGGAATCCACGCGCCGCCCAGCCGGAAAGCGTCCTCGGCAAGACATGTTATAACGGCAGAATCGGCCGCCGTCGACTACCTACTTGCCCAGTTTCAGGTAGCGAAGCAAGCCGTGGGTCCGCAGACCGCCGCCGACGCAAAGGATGCGCCCGATCGTCAGGTGCGGGTGGCTCTTGCGAAACGCCGCGACCACCCGCCGGATTTCATCGACCAGGGCTTCGAATACGGGATCGATCGCCTTTTGCAGGCGGCCCAGCGATGGAGCAGTGCTGAAGTCCCGCTTGAGTGCTTCGGCCTGCGCGAACGTGAGTTGGAACTGCCGGACCAGCGATTTTGTGAAGTTGTCCCCGCCAAGCCCGGAGGCGTACAAGCCCAGCGCTCCCGGCCCGAGAATCACCATGCTGGTCGTATCGCTCCCAATGTCCAGAATTGCCGTTGCCGTGCCAGGTGCGCGCGGCCGCCCCTCGGTATTCTCCTCGTCGTGAAGGCGGTCGAAGGCGATCCAGTTGCCAAGCGCGAGGGAGTCGGATTGGACACCATCGATCTTCAAGCCGGCATGCTGCAGGGAGGCGAGCCGTTCCTTGAGCGGAATCCGCTTCACCGCAATCAGCAGGACCTGCTGATCAACGCGCGGCGAGGTCTCGTTGCGATAGTCGACGACCGCATAGTCCCAGGCCAGGTCGTCGAGCGAGAAAGGAACGCTTCGCTTTGCTTCGTACTCGACCGCGGCCGGCAGTTTCGCCGCGTCCATGATAGGCATCGGGAACTGCCGGTTGAAAACCATGCGGCCGGGCAAGCCTAGCCAGCGGCAGTCGGCGTTCACCTGGTTGCGTCCCAGGAACTTCCGGACGGTTTCCTCGATCATCGCACGTTCTTCCCCTTCGTTGACCGCATGGCCCAACGGCTTCTTGTGCTCGACGTAGTCGCAGGCGTCGATCACGATCTGCTCATCCCGGGCGCCGAAGGCAAGCCGGACGGCCTTCAGACCGGCGGAACTGAGGTCGATCCCCCAGGCGCTCCGCGCGGGCCGCATCCGCATCCACCGGCCCACGCGACCCAACGTCGAACGGTCCCGGCGGAGCAGGTCGGTCTTCACCTCGGCCAGGCCGAGCCCTTGCAGCGCCAACCCGGCGGCGACGAAGAAGCAACCGGGATGTTCAACAAGAAGCCCTGGATCGAAGTTTTCGGAGAAGCGGATCCTCTGGAACCCGGTGATCCAGTCGACCGGAAGACCGACATGCATGGTTTCCGGAGCGGCCGCCCAAGGGACCACGGCACTGCGTGAGTCGCTCAAGGGCAGAGCGGAACGCCGTTGAAGTTCCGCCAGCAACTTCCGCGGTTGAGGGTCGTCCGGCGAAAGATGGACGAGGCGTTCGCCGAGGCTTAGGAGCGTTTTGTCGACAACCGGGGCGTTCTTCAGACCCCACGACAACCATGCCAATTCACCCGCCTGCTCGCGGAGCGTGTCCACGCCGGGATCGGAGATCGGCTCGGGAATTTGCTCCAGGCAATGCAGGGCTGCGTCGTAATGGTGCTGAGCGAGTTTCTTCCGAGCAGCCTCGCAGAAATGTCGGCGGAGCCGTTCCGCCAGTCGTTGTGCCTGATCGTGATCGGGCTTCAGAGCAAGCAGACGAACGACTCTCGGCAGTAACTGGTCGGCACGCTTCTCTTGGACCGCCTCGCGAAGTTGGCTGCTGAGCGACGCCACCTCGCGGGCCTTGCAGGCGGCTTCTTCCAGCAAGACCGCCGCCCCATGGTTTCGCAGGGCCGCAGGCACCCGTTCCAGCGCGTGAATCGCCCCCTCGTAGTCGCAGGCGGAGAGCCGCTCCTTGGCCGTTTGCACCGCGG
>JABWBD010000159.1 GCA_013360685.1 Pirellulales bacterium | reverse complement strand
CGCTTCAAAATCGGTGTTTCATCGAAGGAAAACGAATGTGGTGGCAGCCAGGATCGGTAAGAGGATCCCGCAGCTATACAGCATATACCCGAAGAAGCTGGGCATGGGAATCCCCGACTTTTCGGCGATCGCCTTGACCATGAAATTCGGGCCGTTGCCGATATAGGTCATCGAACCCATGAACACCGCGCCCAGGCTGACGGCCGTCAGCAGCGCGGCCCCCACTCCGGCCACCGCAGGGGTCGCTTCCAGCGTCTTGGCCGTCTCGAAAAAAACGACATACGTCGGAGCGTTGTCGAGCACCGAGGAGAGCGACCCGGTTGCCCAGAAGAAGGCCATCGGCGTCTTCAACCCGAGGTCCGGCCCGCGGACGTTGAGGATCTGCAGGGGCGCCTGCATGCAGATGAAGATCCCGAAAAACAGGGCGGCGACCTCGATGATGGCGTGGTAGTTGAATTGATTGGCTTGCCGGACCGCCAGGCTGCCGAGCGTCAACGATGCGAGCACGAGACCCAACTGCGCGATCTCGCGAAGGTAGAGATACGGGTGCCAACTGGTGCCGGGCACCGGCTTGCTCGGGTCCAGGAGAGCTACCGAGAGCACTACGCCCAAGAGCAGCAACGCGTTGGGCCAAATCCCGGAGAAGCGAAGTCCGCGAACCCGCGTCTCGTCGCGGGCGACGTCTCGCGCCGTTTCCTTGGGATAGGCGAGAAAGCGGTCCCAAAGGTAATACACCGTGATCAAGAGCCCGTTGACGAAGAGCCACTCGGGCCAGAGATTCACGGTCCACAGGAACGGGACTCCCCGGAGATATCCCAGGAACAGCGGCGGGTCGCCGATCGGCAGCAGGCACCCCCCGCAATTGCACACCACGAAAATGAAGAAAATCACGGTATGCTTCACGTGTCGCCGCTCGGAGTTGGTTTCCAGCAGCGGCCGGATCAGGAGCATCGCCGCGCCGGTCGTCCCGATGAAACTGGCCAACAATCCGCCGGCCAGGAGGAATAGCGAATTGGTCAGCGGATGTGCCAGCAAATCCCCTTCGATTCGGATCCCGCCGCTAATCGTGTAAAGACTGAACAACAACATGATGAACGGAACGTATTCGCCCAGAATGGCATTGGCCAGCACGGTCCAGGTGGCGCCGTAGTTCGGACCATCGGCGCGGGGGGCGACCACGTCGTGCGCCGGCCAATGGGCAACGACCGGGATCTCGTGCATCCATAGATAGTAAGCGAGCGTCACCAACCCCAGTCCAGCGGCTACGTAAAACCGGTGCAAGTTGCTCTCCCACCAGTGCTCCGTCCACGGAACCAGCGGCAGCACGGCAATCGCCAGCAGCAGGGCCGCAAAAGGCAAAATCATCCATAGCGGCGGATGCTGGGCAACTGCCGAAGACCCTGGAATCACTCCGCCAGGGTCCGCCGAGCCGGGCACGACTCCGAACTCACCCACAGGGTGCTCTTTTTCAACTGCGTCTGTCCCATGCGTTACGCCGTGTCCGTTCCCGGGTTCTGCATGGCCGGCATGCTCTTCGTGCAATGCGGCCTTGACCACCATTTCGGTCCCCTTCTGGGGCCAGCCCACCAATAGGCTGAGGCCGTAGAAGCCCAGGACAGCAACAATGGCCCGGATCAGCGGTTTGCTTGAGCCCGCAGATGCGTGAGCGTGCGTCATGACAAAGATTCGACTTTCTGGTTCGCGGAAACAATTTCATCCATAACCGCTGCGGCAGGCGGAGCGCCTCTGCCCGTTCGACGGTCAGCGGCGGCCGCTGCAATCGTCGGTAATCGGGTAAGAGAACGGGATTTGTTCGGAAAATCAATACCTCTACCGGAAAGGACGGCAAGGCCGGGTCCGCAGCGAAACTGCCGGTCCCGGAGGAACTGCTGTACGACCAATCACCCGGAACGCCGCCCCTCTCTTGGGGCATTACTTACTCGGGCCTATTCGTTGCGAACCCAACGCGCTATCATGCTGCCAGTCGTGGTCCGTACGATTCCGCAGTCCCGTCGATGAGCCGCTCAGGTATGGCGCGTCTTCTCATCAGTGTCCGCGATGTTCAAGAGGCCAGAGTCGCACGCGAGTGCGGCGCGGATCTGATCGATGTCAAGGAGCCCAGCCGAGGACCGCTCGGCGCTGCCGATTTCGACGTGGTCGGCGACGTGGTCCGTGAAGTAGCGGGGAGAACGCCGGTGAGCATGGCATTGGGCGAATTGCTCCAGTGGCTGCCTTGTCGTGCATCCCAACTCCCGGAAGGACTTACTTATGCGAAGATGGGAATGGCAGGGACTATAGGAAACTCCGCATGGCTGTCAACGTGGCGACTCGCACTGGAATCGCTTCCCAATTCGGTCCTTTCGGTAGCCGTCGCCTACGCCGATTGGTTCACCGCGGGTGCACCGCAGCCGTTGGAGATTGCAGTTGAGGCTGCCGGCTTGGGATGTTCCTGGCTGCTGATTGACACCTTCAGCAAATCATCCGGGTGGCTGCTCGAGTGCATATCCTTCAGAGAACTCGGCGAACTGGTCAGCCTTGCCCGGCAGCGGCGTCTCGGGGTGGTACTGGCCGGGTCGCTCTCGGAGCAGACCATTCCGATGGTGCTGCCGCTGGAGCCGGACTATGTCGCGGTTCGCGGGGCAGCATGTTGCGGCGGGCGATTGGGCTGCGTGGAGGCCGCGCGGGTTGAGCGTCTGGCGCGGCTACTTGCTTGACAAATCCCTCTGCGAGCCCAATACTAAGCGATTCAGGCGAGACGGGACGGCCTAGAAGTCGGGCCCAGATCTCGGACTGCTCGTCGCAAGAACTCCGACCGCACCAGGGGGGCCATCTGATGGTAAAGTCCGTGTTGGAGGCGATCAGGATGGGGCTATGGGACTTCGAGCCCTCGGAGATGGACGCCGACCAGTTCGATTGCACGGACGCCATGCCTGGCACAGAGGAGAAGCTTCAGGTGCTCGCCCACCGGGTCCAGCGGGGCCTACCGCTGTGGCATCCGGGCGACCGCGATGATTGGGACGCGCCACCCGTTCGAAAGCCGCGCTAGCCGCTCAACGGATGGCAAAGAGCGAACGAACAGCCGGCAGGCCGGATGCCGGGGTGGGGATTGTCTCTCCACTGCAAACAATCGGTATTCGCGCACGCCGCGCGAATTTCTTACTCTTAATCTTACTCTTAATCTTACTCCTCTTTCCTTTGGTTGCGGCCGAAGGCCGCGCCAAGCTCCTTTCGGACTTGGCCGTGACAGCCGTCCCGCGGACCTGTGCGTCTGGGGCGACACGATCCGGATTGACGTAACTGCGTGCAAATGGCAACTTATGGCTTGCTGAAGCGCTCCGTCCGCACGCAATCCCGCCTCTGAGGTGGCCCGCATGCATCCCACTCTCGCGTTCCCCCTGTTGCTCCTGGGTCAAATATCAGGCGGTGCCCCGCCCATCAGTTTCCCCCTGGCTCCGCAGACGCCGCCTGCGGCGCAGGATGTCGGACCATCGCGGCCGTCTCCATCGGTTCCTCTCGGGGGTACCGCATTCGGACGGATTCAGGTAGCTCCGGCGCCGTCGGCCCAGGGTACGCTCGCGCCGCCCAATTCGGCCCCAACGGTTTCGCCGAGCGCCGTTCCATCCGCACAACCTGAAGCATGGGTCCGTTCCGGGGCGGCAACCGCCGCTCCTTCCGTTTCGCCACCGCAATTCAACTCGCAACCGGTAGTGACGTCGCCGCCCGTATCCCAATCTCCAAAATCCACCGGTTCCCCCGCGTCGCCCGCGGAGTTGCCTGCGGCCGGCCGCAGGCTGTTGCCACCCGAAATGGCTGCCGAAGCGGTGACCCTTCCTGCCGATGGCACGATCACCGGGCGCCGCCTGACGCTCCTGGAAGCTCTCTCGACCGCCAATCAGCAGCGACGCCAGGCGGAAGTCGCTCATGCTTACTGGCGTCTGGCCGAGGCCGTGGCCGAGTATCGTTACGCGTACGAAGAGAACGCCGTAATTTCTCAGTTCCAGGTCCGGCAAGAAGACACGGCGATGCTTCAAACGGCGCAATCCTCGGCCGCTGCGGCCCTTCGCGCCACCGAAGTGGCGGTGGTCGAGGCCCAAAGCGATCTCGCGGAGGCTGCTTTGCTGCCGGTCAACACGGCGCTTCCGTTGCCCGCGGATCCACCCCATGTCGGCACGTATCGGACGCATTTCGACACGCTATTTGCCATGCGGCCGGCGCCGGCCCGGGCGCGATGGTTCGACCGCACGCTCGCGCTGCGTTGCCGTGCGATCGACCTCCGCGCGGCAGCAGTCCATGCGGCCGACAATGCCTTGGAGGCAGTGACCGACGCCTACCGTCAGGGCCAGGTCGGCCTGACGACGGTCCTTGCCGCGATGGGCCAATTGGGCCGGCAGCGGCGCGATTTAATCGCCGCCGTCTGCGAGTACAACCACGACATCGCCGATTACGCCTTGGCCGTGGCCGCCCCGGGCACCAGTGGGCCCGCCCTGGTGGGAATGCTGATCCGTTCGGGCAATGATTCGCGACAGCCTGCCGGGAATCACTCCGCCGGACCGCTGCCCGGCGGTCCACGTCCGGCCGCGGATTCCCAAGTGCAGCCGGCGATGCATACGGCCCCGGTGGCGGAGGGAGGAGGTTCAACGCAAAAACGTCCCGGCCAACCAACGCTCGCGCCGCCTCGCCCTCGCGCGACGGTTTCCTCAAGTCCGGAACCCGCACGACTGCCCGAGACCCTGCCGCAAGATCGCCAGGTGCCGACCCTCGCGCCGCCACGCGAGTCGCTCCCGTCCTCTCCCCAATCTCCGGCCGCGGCAACTTCGTCCTCCTCGGCGTCTCCATCCGCGAGCCCCAAACCGGCCGACAGTCCTGGCGACCTGCCTCAAGACGCGGCAGGATCGACACCTCCGCCCCCCGAATCCACATCGGATCCGTCTGGCCCTCGACCCTCGACCCTCGACCCTCGACCGTCTGGCTCTCAATCCTCGACGATCGCCCCTCCACCTTCGGATTCTCGACCCTCCGGGCAGGTCGCGCCTTTGTCGTCCCTCCCGCCAGTGACGTCCCGTACGGCCATGCGGCCATTCACGGACACGTCCGCCACCTTGCCGACGACGGCGCTCTACCCAGCCCTTGCGGCCCTGACGCCGGCCGTGCGGTGCAAGCAGTTGGCCGTTGCGCTCCACGGAGACCAGGAGTTCCCCAAGGATGCGACTCTGTCGATCACCCTCGTCGAACTGCTGAAGACAGCTTCGCCCGGCCCGCGGCAACCACTTCTCAGCGCCTATTGGCTTGCTCGCCAAAAGGCCGCCGAGTACCGGGCGCTCGGCCAGGTCTTGGCCTTGTTCGACCAACTGGAGCCTCTCGTGCTCCAGCGCCGCAGTGATGCGGCAGGCGCGGCGGCGATGCTCCAGGTTCGCGCGTGCAAACTGGCGGCGGACGCCCGCCGGCTGCAGACCTACGCGGAGCTCCTCGCCGCCGAGTTCCAGTTGACGTCCGCAACGGGGCGTCCGCTCGAGGGCCCGTGGCTCCTGCCCACCACCCCGCCCCATAGTGGTCCCTATCTATTGAAACTCGAAGCACAGCCGCAGGCACTCGTGGCCACGCGGCGAATGCAGCGGTTGGCCGCCGTCGTTCCCGCCTTGAGCGACGGCCTCCAGCAACGAGCCGCCGCGGTCGTCCACGCCGACACCGCCCGCGCCAATGCCGTTGCCGACTACCAGAGCGGCGTCCGTGCGATCGACGACGTTCTGATCTCGATCAACCAGCAGATCGACCAGACACTGGCGTTTCTCGAAACGCTCACCGCGTACAACGACTCAATCGCCGAATACGCCTTGGCCGTGCTGCCGCCGACCGCTCCGGCAGAGGTCGTTGCACAAACGCTGGTCGTGATGGAGTAGGGACGCGACTTTCGGCTTCGAAGTCCGCACAAGGACGCTATCGGCTGCCTTTCTTCTGCAGCCGCCGCTTGAAGCGTTCCGCGTCGACGATGGCGCGGACGTGCTTTCCCCGGGCAATCCGTTCGTGGCTGTCGCGGGCTTCGAAGTCGAGCATCACGCGATTGCCCTCGACCGCGGTCACGGTCGCCGTGGCGACGACCGTATCGCCCGCGGGGGTGGCGGCCAGGTGATCAAAGTTGAACCCGACGCCGACCGACGCCTCTCCCGCATCGAGGTGGGGAAGGATTGCCTGATACGCCGCCGTTTCCAGGATGTAGAGGAGCCAGGGCGTCGAGAGGACGTTCGGCGCCCCCGGTTTTCGATAGCTCACCAGGTTCTCCGTCACGACCCGATGTCGTGCCTCGCCCACCACTCCGGGCGCCAACGTCTTCTTCATGCTCGACCTCCAAAAACCATCCTCACGGGCACAATTCCGGGAAGGTGTGCCGCTTCGCGGAGCGTCCATGGTACGACCTCGCAACTCGTCGCACAAGCACGACCGCGGCTGCCAGAGCGATTCTGCCCTATGCGACAGTGCACAACGTAGCCGGATTCGTGAGACTGCAGGCCCCTGCCGCTGGAATTCGAACTCTCCCAAGTTCGGCTCCATGCTTCCCACGAAAACTTGCCGCACAGCTCCACGCGGTCCCGTGTGCCCGCTGGGCACGGTTCGAGTACAATAAAGCAAGACCTGAAGTGACCGTTCGGCCGCCGATGACCCGATGTCTTCGCCCTCCGAGTTCTCAACCGCCACCTCCCGACTCGCTCTTCCGCTCCGCATCGGTTCTCTGGTGATCGACCCGCCGGTGCTCCAAGCCCCGATGGCGGGCTTTACGAACTATGCCTACCGGCAGATTGTCCGCCAATTGGGCGGCGCGGGCTTGCAGGCAACCGAGATGATCAGCGCTCGCGGGTTCCTGGAAATCGATGCTCGCGACCACGAGTTTCCCGACCGCCTGTGGGGAGTCAAGGAAGAGCCTCGCCCGTTGGCCGTCCAGATCTGGGACAACGACCCGGAGACACTCGCCGCCGTCGGCGCAAAGCTTGCCCGCGAGTTTCGCGTAAGCGTCGTCGACATCAACTTCGGCTGCCCCGTCAAGCAGGTCACCCAGAAAGCCAAGAGCGGCTCGTATCTGCTGCAATGGCCCGAACGGGTGGGTCGTATTGTCGCGCGCGTCGTCGGCGCGTGTCACCCCACCCCCGTGACCGCGAAAATTCGATTGGGATCAACCCGCGATGCAATCAACGCCATCGACGTTGCTCAGGCCATCGAAGGCGCCGGCGGCGCGGCGGTCACGGTCCACGGCCGCACCGCCCAGGATATGTTCCGCGGCTCGGCCGACTGGCAGCGGATCTCCGAAATCAAGCCGCGCCTGAAGCGGATTCCCCTGATAGGAAACGGCGATCTGGCGAGCGCCGAAGGGGTGGTCGAGGCGTTCCGGCGCTACGCGGTCGACGGGGTAATGATCGCGCGTGCCGGGCTGTCGAAGCCCTGGCTGTTTCGCCAGGCCAAGGCCGCCCTCCGGGGCGAAATCGTTCCGCCCGATCCGACGAATGCCGAGCAGCGAGAAATGTTGCTGGAGCACTATCGGCTGGTCTGCGAGCGGTTCGGGCAGGACCGGGGAAGCCTGCTGATGCGAAAATACGCCTGCTGCTATGCCCAGGGTCGCCGCGGCGCCAGGACATTCCGCGACAACGTCTCCCGGGTCCGCACGCGCGAAGAGTTCCTCGAAGTCGTCCAGCGCGACTTTCCCCGGTAGCTACTCTTCGCGCACGTCGGGCGTCTCGATGTCGGCCTGCGAGTGCAAGTGCTCGGTCGAGCCCGGCGTCGTAACCACCTTGTAGACGCACCAGCCCAACAGGAGAGTCACCCCTCCCACCGACAAGATCATGACAATCCAACCTCCCACAGTCATGGCGTTTTCTCCTGCTGCCTAAGTTCCGCGGCCCTCCATCGCTTCACCGATTGGGCAATCAGCAGGAAAAACAAGATCGTGACAATCACGATGAGCCCGACGGAGAGCTGCACGATGAGGTTCTCCCGGATCTGACGCAATCGGACCGCCTTCTCAGGATCGAAAAACTCGCGGTAGCACCAGAAGCCGAAAATCACCAGTAGATAAAGCGGTGAGACGTACTTGATGATGTACTTGACGAATGAGGGAACACGGATCTCCGCGCCGCGACGAAGCTCCTCCATGCCTCGCTCGATGCCTAGGATCCAACCGAAAAGGACCACCTGGAAGGTAGCCAACAGGTAGATCGCGAATGTTCCAATCCAGAAATCCAGGGTATCCAGGGCGAGGAGGTTTTCCGAAAAATACACGACGAATGCGGAACCGACGGCGGTGATGAATCCGAGCAGCGCCACCGACGCTTTGCGGCCCAGCCCCAAGCCTTCCTCCAAAAGCGCAATGGCCGGCTGAAGCATGGAAAGGGAACTGGTGATCGCCGCCAGAAACAGCAGGAAGAAGAAAAGAAAGCCGACCAGGTGGCCGCCGTACATCTGGCCGAAAACGTTAGGCAATGTCACGAAACCCAACTCAAATGTGCTGTTGAGCTGCTGCAACACCTCCGGCCCCAGAAAGACGAAGGCCGCGGGCACCGCGATCAATCCGCCGAGAGCCACCTCGCAGAATTCATTTCCGGAAACTGCCGTTAGGCTGGACAGAGCGATGTCGTCGTTCCTCCGCAGATAGCTCGCATAGGTGATGATGATGCCGAAGCCGACGGAGAGCGAGAAAAAGATCTGCCCCGCCGCTTCCAGCCACATCTGCGGATTGGATAGGGATTCCCAAAAGCCGATCCGCGGCGTGTTGGGATTCCACATGTAGCCCAGCCCGTTGAGCACGTTCTGGTCCGGTTTCGCCGGATCGGGAGTGCCGAGCGTCAGCACCCGCACCAGAACGATCAGGGCGCAGACGATCAGCGCCGGCATCGCCCACTTGCAGAACCACTCGATCCCTTTCGTCAGCCCGCGGTAAATCAGCACGAAGTTGGCGACAAAGCAGATGATCAGAAAGAAGATCCCAGAACCAAGCAGCCCTTCCCCCTCGGTCGAGAGGGCCTGTCCGTTGCCATAGACACCGGCGAACTGCCGGAAGTACTCGCGGTATTGGGCGGGATCATTACCAAACTTCTCCCATGCGTCGAACAAGTAACGGCACGCATAGGCCAGGCACCACGCCTCGATGTAGACGTAGTACATATAGATGACCACGGGGATCACCATCGCGAGCACACCCGCGTAGGGCGCTGCCCTGTGTTTCCAAATCGCCCGATAGATGCCCGGCGAGGAGTTGTACCCCCGAGCTCCCCCGTACCGCCCCATGGCCCATTCCACCCAGGCAATCGGGAGACCTAAGAGCAGCAGCGCAATGAAGTAAGGAATCATGAACGCGCCGCCGTCGTATTGAGCAGCCAGTCCGGGAAATCGCAGGAAATTGCCCAAGCCGACCGCACTGCCCATCACCGCCAGGATTACCCCCAATCGCGAGGCCCACGTCTCCTTCGGACCAGTCTGATTCATGTTCGTCTCCTCGGCGTGTTTGCAAACAGACTAGCAAGCTATTGGACGGTGAGCCGGCGCGAAACCGCACCCTACCCGGAGGCTGAGTCCATGTCCGGACCGCGCCTTGCCGCTACCGTATCTGCCGATCATGGTCGGGCCATGGTCCGAACTGCCATTCGTCCGGCCTTGCCACTTGAGGCTTCTCCACCAGTGGATCGGTCCAAGATAGCACGCGACAGGGAGGGCTGCCAGCAGTCGCCTGTCGAAATGGCGAAAATCCGACCCCACCCAACAGTGTTAAGTGATTCCTGAAAGAGTGTCCTCACAACGGTACAGCCTCCGAGCCTCGAATACGGTGGCAGCAAACGTTGTAAGTAATTACCAAGGAATTGGTTAAGTCTATGACAAGGTGCCGAACTTATTTTTGATAATTTGTCTTGTCAAAATTGCGATAAAAGCGTATCATCCCCCGGAAGCACATTGAGAAATCACGTCCGGAAACTTGCTTATGAGTACAGCAGCTCCCAGCTCCGACGCAGAACTGCTCGACATGCTCCGGTCGCAGGGACCGATGGGGGTCACCGACATGGCTGGGGTGATCGAGGTCACGCCCACTGCGGTCCGGCAGCGTCTGGGGCGACTCATGGCCCAAGGTCTCGTCGAGCGAGAAGCGATTCGCGCCGGCCGGGGACGTCCGAAACACCGCTACCAACTCACCCAGAAAGGCGTCCGCCTTACCGGCTCCAATTTTACCGACTTGGCCCTGGCCCTCTGGAGGGAGATCGGGGCCATTGAGAATATGGAAGTGCGGAAGTCGCTGCTGCGACGCGTGGTGCGGGCGTTGGCCAGCGGGTATGCCCAGGAAATGGAGGGAAAAACAACCACCGAGCGGATGCATTCGCTCAGCAGGATCTTGGAGCAGCGGAGGGTGCCGTTCTCCGTCGACAGCAACGGGGAAAGACCCGTCCTCACTGCACACGCCTGCCCCTATCCGGAGCTTGCCGAAAATGACCGGGGCATTTGCGTCCTGGAAAAAATCCTGTTTTCCGAGCTGTTGGGCGAGGACGTTCAGCTCTCGCAGTGCCGCCTTGATGGCGCGGAGTCGTGCCAGTTCCAGCCCAAGTCCATTGGCGATATACTCAATGGTTTTGCTGGAGACGGCCTCCGCAGACCACCCATGAGAACAATGGACGAGGGACGGACCACATCATGAGCCAACCCTGGATCGAAGGGCGCCTGGAAGAGAGCGTCATGACCACAACGATCGAGCAGGCGATCAACTGGGCCCGCCAGTCGAGCTTGTGGCCGATGACATTCGGCTTGGCGTGCTGCGCGATTGAGATGATGTCCACCGGCGCAAGCCGCTTTGACCTGGACCGGTTCGGCGCCGGGGCCTTCCGGCCCTCGCCGCGCCAGGCCGACCTGATGATCGTCGCCGGCACGGTGACGTACAAGATGGCCAGCCGGGTCCGCCGGCTCTACGATCAGATGCCCGAGCCCAAGTATGTAATTGCGATGGGGGCGTGCACGACCGGCGGCGGCCCATATTTCGAATATGGATACCACGTGGTCAAGGGCGTCGATCTGGTCGTGCCGGTCGACGTCTATGTGCCCGGCTGTCCTCCTCGCCCGGAAGCGCTGTTGGAAGGTCTGATGCGGCTTCAGGAGAAGATTCAGGGACACAAGATCGCCAAGCGGTCCAGCCCGGACGGCGCCAACCGATGGAGCAATTTCGGCAGGGCGGGAATCAAGGTCGAAGACGAACTGCCGGTGCCGCACCATACCGGTTTCGTCCAGGTGGAAGACGTGAAGCCATTGTTTCATCACCAGAAGGTCAAGCCGTCATGAGTGAAACCCTGAAGATCGTCGATCTGTGCGTCAGCGTCGAAGACAAGCCGATCCTCAAGGGAGTCAACCTGGAACTCCGCCGCGGCGAGGTCCATGCATTGATGGGCCCCAACGGCTCGGGCAAGAGCACTCTCGGTTTCGCGATCATGGGGCATCCGACTTACCGCGTGACGCGAGGCCAGGTGTTGCTGGGCGGCGTCGATCTCCTCCAACTGGAGCCGAACGAGCGCGCTCGCAGGGGATTGTTCATGGCTTTCCAGCGCCCGGTGGCCATCCCGGGCGTGAAAATGGCCGACTTCCTCCGCCATGCAACCACCAACGTCCGCAACCCCGATCGGAAAGAGGGAGAAGAGTTGATCCCGATGCGGCAGTTCCGCAAGGAACTGAAAGAGAAGATGGAGCAGCTCCGCATGGACCCGGAATTCGCCAGACGCTATGTGAACGACGGGTTTTCCGGCGGCGAAATGAAGCGAGCGGAGATCCTCCAGATGGCCATGCTGCGGCCCAAGTTCGCCATTCTCGACGAGACCGACAGCGGCCTGGACGTCGATGCCGTCCGCCTGGCCAGCCAGAGTATCGCCCAGATCGGCGGCCACGATATGGGCATCCTCATCATCACGCACCACGAGCAGCTCCTGGAGCACAACCACCCCGATTTCACCCACGTGATGCTCGGCGGCCGCATCGTCGAGACGGGCGGTCCCGAACTGGCCGCGGAACTGCACAAACAGGGCTACGACCGCATTCGCGCCTCCTACCCGGAGGCCGCCGCCGAAGAGCGGGCTATGGAAAGTCCCGGCCCGGGCATGGAAGTGCCGCTCGGAAGAGCAGGATAGGGCTTATTGGTCCTATAGGTCGTTTCGCGAACCAAGAGACCCTCAAGACCATCTGCATGGTATCATGGCTACCGACCTGAAATCGCCTCAGCAACACCCCGAGTTGTTCGCTGAGATCAACAAATACGACTTCCGCAACGAGGAACGCTACGTTTTCAAGTCCCGCAAGGGGCTCGATGACCGGATCGTCGCCGAAATCTCCGAGATGAAGGGTGAGCCCGATTGGATGCGCCGGTTCCGGCTGGAGAGCCTCAAGGTTTTCGAGTCGAAGCCGGTTCCCCGCTGGGGAGGCGACATCAACATCAATTTCCAGGACGTCTACTACTACATCCGGCCCACGGACCGGCAGCAGAAGTCGTGGGAAGATGTTCCCGAAGACATCAAGCGGACCTTCGACAAGCTCGGTATTCCGGAGGCGGAAAAAAAGTTCCTCGCCGGCGTGAAGGCCCAGTACGAGAGCGAGGTGGTGTACGGCTCGCTCCGCGAGGACCTCACGGCCCGAGGCGTGGTCTTTACCGACATGGATTCCGCCGTCCGCGAGCATCCGGACCTCGTCCGCGAATACTTCAGCACGATCATCCCGCCGACGGACAACAAGTTCGCCGCCTTGAACTCCGCCGTCTGGTCGGGCGGATCATTCATCTACGTGCCGCCGGGAGTGCACATCGACTTTCCGCTGCAGGCATATTTCCGCATCAACGCGGCCAACATGGGCCAGTTCGAGCGGACGCTGATCATCGTCGACGAGGGGGCGAGCTGCCATTATGTCGAAGGCTGCACGGCGCCGATGTACAGCACGGAGAGCCTCCATTCCGCCGTCGTCGAGGTGATCGCCAAGCGCGGGGCCCGTGTCCGCTATACGACCATCCAGAACTGGGCGAACAACATCTACAACCTGGTCACCAAGCGCGCGGTCGGCTACGGCGACTCGCTTGTGGAATGGGTCGACGGCAACCTGGGAAGCCGGCTGACCATGAAGTATCCGGCCGTCTATATGAAAGAGCCCGGCGCCAGGGCGGAAATCCTGTCGGTAGCGTTCGCCTCGGCGGGCCAGCACCAGGACGCGGGAGCCAAGGTGGTCCACCTGGCGCCGCATACGGCCAGCCGCATCATCTCCAAGTCGATCTCCAAGAATGGCGGGCGATCCAGCTATCGCGGGCTGGTGAGGATTGAGCCGGGGGCCAAACGGTCGAAATCCAACGTCGTCTGCGACGCCTTGATTCTCGACCCCCGGAGTCGCAGCGACACCTATCCTTATATCGAGCTGCAGGAGCAGGACGTCATGGTCGGCCACGAGGCGAGCGTCTCGCGGATCGGCGAAGAGCAGCTCTTCTATCTGATGAGCCGCGGGCTGAGCGAGGCCGAGGCCAGCACGATGATCGTCGCCGGCTTCATCGAGCCTCTGGTCAAAGAGCTGCCCATGGAATACGCGGTCGAGATGAATCGGCTGATCGAGCTACAGATGGAAGGCTCGGTCGGATAGGCGGCAAGGGGCTGAGGCCGGTCTGTCTCTTCGGCCGGCACTCCGGCCCCTCTCTTGCTCGGGGCATTCTGAAAATCGAAATCCGACACCGGTGAGTGGCGACATGAGCGGAACGGCGGTCCAGGCAGGGTTCTCGCAGGAAGCATTTGACGCGTTTCTCCGGTCGCGGCAAGAGCCCGCTTGGCTCGTCCAGCGCCGACAGGATGCCTGGCGGCGGTTCCAGCAATTGCCCATGCCGGACGGCCGCATGGAGGAGTGGCGCCGCACCGACATCCGGTTGTTTCGGCTCGACCGCTTCGGGCTGCCCGCGCCGCCTCCGGCCGGCGCTCAGGCCCCGCCGCCGTTGTTGGCCGAGGGAGTCGATCTGGCCGGGCGCATGGCCACGCTCGACAGCCATCCTCTGTACGCAGAACTCGACGCAAAGTGGTCCAACGCGGGAGTGCTCTTCGGCAGCCTCGATGACCTGGCCATCGAGCACGAGGCGGTCGTCCGGCCGAACCTCTCCACCAAGGCTGTGGATCCGGCTTACGACAAATTCTCCGCGCTGCACGCGGCCTGGTGGTCGGGGGGAACGCTGCTCTACGTTCCGCGCGGTGTCGTGATCGACCGGCCGCTCCACATGCTGTCCGGCTTGTCCCCCGGCGGTGTCGATCTCGGCCACGCCCTGATTGTTCTTGAAGAAGGGGCGGAGGCGACGCTCCTGGCCGAAACCGCCAGCCTCGATCCGACGGCAGCGGGACTGCACGTCGGGGCAATCGAAATCCTGCTGGCCCCGCGGGCCCGCTTGCGGTATGTGAACCTTCAGAACTGGGGTACCGGCGTCTGGCACTTTGCCCACCAGAAGGCCATCGTCGACCGCGCCGCCGGCCTGCAATGGACCATCGGAGCCCTGGGAAGCCGGCTGGCCAAGGTCAACCAGCACGTGGCCCTGGTTGGTCCCGACGCCCACACGCAGGTCAACGGCGTGATGTTCACCGAAGGCAAGCAGCACCTCTCCTACCACACCCTGCAGCACCATGCGGTGCCGAACTGCCGCAGCGATCTGTTGTATAAGGGGGCCCTCCAGGACCGATCGCACCTTGTCTGGCGAGGGATGATTCATGTCGACAAGAATGCGATCAAGACCGATGCCTACCAGCGGGACGACAACCTGATTCTCTCCGACTCCGCCCGGGCCGATTCGATCCCCGGCCTCGAAATCCTGGCCGACGACGTCCGCTGCTCGCACGGCGCTACCGCCGGCCGCGTCGACGACGAGCAGATCTTTTACACGTGCAGCCGCGGACTGACCCGCAGGGAAGCGATCCGGATGATTGTTGCCGGGTTCTTCCAGCAGGTCTTCGACCGTATCACCATCGGGAGCGTCCGCGACGCCCTGGGCGACGCAATCCGCCGCAGGGTGCGGGAATACGCATGATCGGTTTTCTACGGGAGGGTAGATGATGCCTGAGTTCATTCCGGTCTGCAAAGTCGGTGACTTGCCGGAAATGGGAAAGACGGTCGTCGAGGTCGAAGATCGGCTCGTTGCCCTGTTCCACGTATCCGGCACCTTTTGGGCCATCGACGACGTCTGCACGCACGACGGCGGGCCGTTGGCGGAAGGAAAACTCGAGGACCATACAATCGCCTGCCCCCGCCACGGCGCGAAATTCGACATCCGCACCGGCAAGGTCCTCACCATGCCCGCCACGCGCGACACGGTGGCTCACGAAGTCAAAGTGGAGGGCGGCGAAGTATTTGTGAAGCTGAACGAGCAGTAACCACAAGGAGAAACGAGCCATGCCGATCGCCGAAGAGACCGTCTTTGCCGCTCTGCGGCAAGTGCATGACCCGGAACTCTATATCAACGTCGTCGATCTGGGACTGATCTATGAGGTGACCGTAACCGACGCGGGCGAGAAGTCGGACATCCATGTGAAGATGACGATGACCAGTCCCGCTTGCCCCGCCGGCCCGCAACTCGTCCAGGACGTGAAAGATGTCCTGGCCGACCTCGGGGAGGAGGTCGGCAGTGTCGCCGTCGAAGTGGTCATGAGCCCGCCCTGGACCCCCGACCGCATGACCGAGGAAGCGCGGGACGAATTGGGAATGTACTAACGGCCAGCCGTGCGGATCTTCGTCGACGAGTTTGTTACAGGCGGCGGCTATCTGGGTCGCCTTGCACCGGATTCGCTGCTCCGCGAAGGAAGGGCGATGGCGGCCGCGCTGATGGAAGATCTCGGCGCGGTGGGCGGGCTGGAGGTGGCGGCTCTTCGCGACTGCCGTTTGGCGCCGTTGCGACCGCCCGACTCGGGCGAGATACCGGTCCAATCCGCGGAGCAGGCACTGCTCCGGTTCGACCAGGAGGCGGCCCGGGCGGACTGGACCATCTTGATTGCTCCGGAGTTCTCCGGGCACTTGCTGTCACGGTGCCGGCGAGTGCTGGCCGCCGGTGGCCGGCTGCTTGGGCCCGAGCCGCCTGTGGTTGAACTGGCCTCCGACAAGCAGCGGACCGCGGAACATTTGGCAACGGCGGGCGTGCCGGTCGTCCAAGGGCGGGAACTCGCCGGCGGTGATCCCCTGCCGGCCGATTTCCCTTACCCGGCCGTCTTGAAGCCGCGTTTCGGCGCCGGGTCGCTAGGTGTGAAGCTCATCGGCTCGCCGCAGCATCCAGCCCCCTATGATCCGGCCGAAGCGCAGTGGCGCCTCGAGGCTTACCGGCCCGGCTTCGCTGCGAGCGTGATGTTCTTCTGCGGGCCCGGTCGGCAGGTCGCGCTTCCGCCCTGCCGGCAGCACCTGAGCGACGACGGACGCTTCGCGTACCTCGGCGGCTCGCTGCCGCTGCCGGACGCCCTGGCCGCAAGGG
>JABWBD010000158.1 GCA_013360685.1 Pirellulales bacterium | reverse complement strand
GGGCTGCACAACAGATCGTCCAGGAACTGCCTCGCTTCGTAAAGAGAGGTCAAGCCTCGGTGATGCCGCCTCCAGATGGCGTTGGCTACTTCAGGAAAGGCCAGGTCCCCATTTGGCGACGACGTTGCTGTCGACGACGGTATCACTCATCGCCTCCGGTCCTCGGCGATGTCCGGCGCGCTGTCCGGAAAGAAGCCCCGTTCGGCAATGATCCGCTCCTGGCGTTGCCGCACTCCGGCAAGCCAGACGCGCACATCGCTCACCTCAAGAGGCAGCACGCTGAGGCGGACCCGCTGATTAATTCCCAGGGTTTGACCGGCTTCTGCTGCCTCGATATCCTAATGGATGGGACGCAAGGGAGATTAGAACGATGTCAACAACCCAACAAGAACTTGAGAGCTTTACCCAGTTTGCCAAAGCACGGCTGCGCGGTGGTGGGCCGGAGCCTTCGCTGGACGAACTGTTTGATCTTTGGCGCATCGAGAACCCATCTGATGCGGACTACGCGGAAAACGTTGCGGCAATCGGCGGCGCGATTGATGATTTCCGCAAGGGCGACCGCGGTCGTCCCGCGGGCGAACTGACCCGGAGACTCCGGGAGGAACTCGGTCTCCGCGAAGAATGAGATTTACGGTCCATGAACTTGGCAAGGCGCAGGCGGACATCCGCAGCATCGCTCACTGGCTCGCAGAACGCTCTGACCAGGGCGCCAGAGCGTGGTTGCTGGCTTATGACGAGATGATCCTTGTCTGCGCCAAGTCGTCGTCTCCGAGATGGTTGATCGGTTCCCAGAGGCTTGCCCGGCGGGGGCGGCACGCGGGACCGAACCGGCAAGGATGGCGAGCATTTGCCTATTCGCCGTCCATCGTCGCTTCCACCGACACAAGGTCGGCGGCGGCGGTTGAAGTCTGGCAGTCATGCAAGTCGATTTCGCTCTGCGCCTGTGTGCCTTCACTCAGCACGTTCGCCAACGAAGCCGTGTGCCGTTTGCGAAGCGGTACTCAGAACAGTTCGAAGTGGCGGCGGCTGCTCACCGAGAACTGCTCGTGAACGTAGATGGCAAGGGCTTTCGTCATCACCGCCTTGATCTCGTCCGGCGAATATCGAAGCTTGTATCTCAAATCGACGGCGCGCCCGGCAATCTCGTTGGCAACCATTCTGCCAAACTGTTATGCTGAGCGACGTGGGATTGCCGTCCGTACGCAAGACCTCGGTGTGAAAGGAACCGCCATGGCCGAACAGCCGCAGCGCAAGCCATCGGAGCAGGATAGCGACTACGACGGCGCGTGGAAGGAAAGCGTCCGGCAGCACTTGCCCGAGTTCGCGGCGAAGTACTTCCCGGCCATCCACGCCGCGATCGACTGGCGCCACCCCGTCGAGTGGTACGACAAGGAGATCAGCCTGGTGCTCGGACAAGCCGGCAGCCGCAACAAACGCGTGGATGTGCTGGTCAAAGTCCGGCTGCTTTCCGGCGAGCCCATGTGGATCCTGCTGCACTGGGAAATCCAATCGGCGGCTGAACCCGGGTTCGAGCGCCGGATCGCGAAGTTCAACGGCGGCCTCTTCTGGACCTTCGACGAGCGGGTCGCCACCGTCGTGGTCCTGGCCGATCTGGACGAGCAGTGGCGACCGAGTGAAGACGTGTTCCAAGTGGGGGACTTCGAGAGTCGCCTGAGGTTCCCCATCTGCAAGCTGATCGACAAGCTGGTAGGCGAGTGGAAGGACGACCTGTCGCTGCCCGTCCAGGTGGCCCGGGCACAGATCGAGGCGCTGCGGACGGCGGGGGATCCGGAAGGCCGTTATCGTGCCAAGTGGCAACTGGTACGCAATCTGTACCGGGCTGGGTATAATGCAGATGAGTTGCGAGAGCTATTTCGGTTGATCGACTGGATGATGCATTTGCGGGCAGATCTGGAGCAGCGATTTCGCTTGGAACTGGCCGAATTCGAGGAGCAGATGACCATGCCATACGTTACATCCGTAGAGCGATTGGCAAGAGCCGAGGGTAAAGCCGAGGGTAAAGCCGAGGGTTTGACCGAGGGTGGAGCGGGCGTCCTGCTGCCCCTGTTGGAACGTATCTGTGGCGCCTTGCCGGAAGAGATCGCAGGACGAATTCGCAGCTTGCCTTATCCGGAACTGGAGGCGTTGGGCAAGGAGTTGCTCGCCTTCCGCACCCTGGACGATCTGCAGGCATGGCTCGACGCTCACGTTTCTGAATCGGCGGAGTGAGTGGGGCAGAAGAAGGGGTCGAGACCAGGTGTGGAGGCAACGATTGACGGCTACAGCAGACCGGCATAGGAATCGAGCGCGTCTCGGTCCGACGTGCCGCTCCGCCGCGTTGCGGCGAGGGCGGCACGTCGGACCGAACCGTCGGGGATGGCGAGCTTTTGCTTAGCCGTCAATCGTCGCTTCCACCGACACAAGGTCGAATGGCGGCGGTCGCAACTGTACCAATCGTGAAGGCCCATTTCGCTCTGCGCCGTTGTGCATGCCCTCGGCAGGTCTCCGTTGGCGAACGTCTTGCGGTTTGCCAATCCGTGCCTACAGCAGCCGGAACTGACGACGGCTGCTCAGCGAGAACCGCTCGTCAAGATCGATGGCGAGCGAGTTCGCCATCACCGCCTTGATCTCTTCCGCGTTGTATTACCCCGGTAAGAAAGATGCTCAACACCGAAACAAACTGCAGGCAGGCGCCTCTCGCTTGCGCTTCGGGTTAGTATAGTGAAGCTTGTCTCTCCATTGCACCACACGCTGGCCAATCTGGCTGGCAATCAGATCCCGGCAGGCCTCCGCCGCTCGTTGTTTCGATTCGCGCGCCGCGGTGCGGGCAAAGCGAAAACGCATAGAGGCGGGGGCGCGCAGCGAGAAACGTAACGATCCCGCGAGCGAGCCGCGGGCATTCGGGAGGCGGCGGCCCTAACAGAATCTTAGCCGCCCTCACCCCCGGCCCCTCTCCCGAAGCGGGAGAGGGGAGGTGCGTTTCGGCCAGCACAGGCAGCGGATCGAGTTGACACGCAACCTCGCGGAGTCGACTTGCTGTCTCCGGCATTCTACCAGACGGCTGGATGGCACGGTAGAATTGGCGGTCGGAGCGGACCGCATTGGCTGTCCGGCAGTCGACCGGGTCTCATGCGAGGCAAGATACGATGAGCAAACAAGCGTTTTCGGTCCGAACGAAGACAGAAGCCGTGTCTCAAGACAGACGCCGTTTTTTGCAGGCAGCGGTGGGCGCCGGCCTGGCCTTGGGCGTAGTGCCGCGAAGCATGGCTTCCGGGACGGCTGGGCATGTGCGTGTCGGACTGATCGGCACCGACGGGCACACGGATATCCTTCTTGGGAGCATTCCCCAGATGCCTGGGGTCGAGTTGATCGCCTTTGCGAAGAGTCTGCCGGACGACGACGTTTCCAGGCTGAAACGAAACAAAGCCTTCACCGAGAAGACTCGCATCTATGACCAGTTTGAGCAAATGCTCGAAAAAGAGGAGCTGGATGTGGTCGGGATCTGCCTGCCCTACTATCGGAACGCGGAGGCGTCGATCGCGGCGGCGCGGAAGGGGATCCATATCGTTACGGAGAAGCCGGTAGCGACGACCCTGGAGGATCTGGCCGCCGTGAAGAAGGCCGTCGCCGAGTCGAAGGTCCGACTGACCTCGATGATGAATATGCGGTGCTTCCCGCCGTACCGGGCGGCCAGAAAGGCGGTCGAGGATGGTCTGATCGGGGAACCGATCCTGCTGACTTCGCAGAAATCGTACCGGTTCGGGGCCGGGAAGCCCTGGTTCTACAAGGATTTGAAGACCTACGGCGGGACCATCCTCTGGGCCGGGATCCACTCGATCGACTACATGCGATGGACGTCGGGCCGGAAGTATCTTCAGGTATCGGCCTGGCACGGGAACAAGAACCATCCCGAGTACCCCGGCTTCCAGGACCACGCCGGCGTTCTGTTTAAGCTCGACAACGGCGGGACGGCCATGACGCATCTCGACTACCTGCGTCCCGAGACCGCGCCGACGCATGGCGACGACCGCTTGCGGATTGCCGGGAGCGAAGGGGTGCTGGAGGTGATGGGGGCCGAGAACCGGGTCTTGCTGATGACCGCCCAAGGCGCTCCGCGCGAACTGGAACTTCCCGAAAAGGTCGACTTCTTCGCCGATTTCCTGGCCGAACTGGCAGGCAAGGGCGAGCACATCATCAGCCAGGAGGATGCCTTCCGCTTGACCGAGGTCTGCCTGAAAGCCCGCGGCGCGGCCGAAAGCTGCCGATGGATGGACGTTTAAGGGCGGGTTCGGCGGTTGGCAAAGCCCGGTGCCGCGTCAGCCGGTAGTCGGCGAGTTGTAGGACGGCTTTTCCAAGCCGTCTTTGACGGGCAAGGAAGCCCGTCCTACGTGGCCCCAGCCAATATGGACGACGGCGTCACCGGTCGAGGGCGGCGGCGATGGGGATAATGTACGGGTCGCCTGGATTGACGGCATACTTGTGCCCGGACTGAAAATCGGCCGCGATCTTGAAACCGCTCACGATGCTGATCTCTCCGGTCGAAATCCAGTCGCTCCCGGAAGCGGCAATCTCGAAGCTCGTGTCCCAAGGCAGACTATTGCCGAAATGGACGGTCTTGCCGACCATGTCCGCATTGGGAGGCAGAGGCGGATCGAGAAAGACACGATGGTCCTGAGGGTTGCTCGCGTCCACTCGCGTCACCTTGCCGCGATAGGCGGGCGTGGGGCAGGCGAGTTGTTCGCCGGCGGCCTTGAGCGTTCGCGCGTTGGCCATCCGCATCCGCTGGACCTTGTTTGCGGAGAATCGGACCATGCCGACCTGGCCGTCGAGTTCGATCCCGCCTTCGACTTTCACCGAAAGCGGTTCGCGGCAGAGGACCACGACGTCGGTCTCTCCGCCGGCCAACTCAATCGCCACGGCGGCCACGGCGTCGGCGTCGCCGGAGTGTTCGGTCTTGAGCGGCCGCGCCTGGCGGATGAAGGGCTGGCGATCGTAGGGTTCCAGCACGGTGACGAACTGGCTGGGTTTGTCCTGGCCGAGCCGGCTTTGGATCACGTAGCGAAGCCGCCGCGGATTGCCCGACTTGTTCTGGGGAGGATCGCCGCTGGCCAGCGCCACCTCGTCGCAGGGCGTCAGGGCGTGGAGCCGCAGATGGGGCTCCGATCCGGGCCGGATCCGGCCGCGCAAGTCCTCGGCTTTCCAATCCGCCGTCCAGACCCGCTCGACCGGGCCCTGCGACCGCTCGACGTCGTAAAGATAGGTGAAACCGCTTGCCAGGTAAGCCTTGCCTTGGGAACCGTCGAGCAGCCCCAGTTCCGCATCGGGGCCGGCCAGCGTACCGCGCGGTTGCCGGACCAGTTCCACGCCTTCCACCGTGGCCGTGCTGGCCGGCCCGTGCCACGAGAGGCGGTGCTTCGTGCCGCCTTTGGCCCGAAACACGTCGACCACGTAGCTGTCGGCGTCCCCAACGTCGATCATGGCCGTCTGGCGGCGGTACAGGCTGGTCTTCGGGTACGCTTTGGGGGAAGACACATCGATCACGCGCAACGGCGGCGCTACGATGAACAGGCCGATCTTTCCGCCCGGACTGGACTGGGAAGCCGCATCGTCGATCAATAGCGTGTTGTGGCTGATCGTATTGGAAGTCCACGCGATCCGCTCGGGGAAATTGCCGGTGTAGGCTGGGTAGCCGAGGTCGGGAAGCATGTCGATGTTCTTGGCATAGAGGCCGAGGCTCAAGGCGTCGGCGTGGGAATGCCCCTTGCCGTAGCCGTAGTGAATCCAGAGGGCGCGGCCGTTGTTTCGGTCGGGCGTTTGCAGCACGGCCTGGCCGTAGCGGCCCATATGCGAGCACGTCAAGGGCGGTGTGGACTGGCCGGCCGCGGCCGCGGCGATGCGGTCGGCCAGCGAGGCGGATGCCTCGTGGAAGATATCGGCCGGCCTCCGCAGGCTGCCCGCGTTGCCGCCCGCATATCTCCAGGCCAGTTCCGCCAGGCGGGGATCGCCGTAGAGTTGAAACCCCTGTGCGAAGCGAAGAGCGTCGCCCGGCCGGCCCCACTGACCGGTAGCGCCGCTGTCGCCGATCGGCGGTATGACCGCGTCGAGGCACAGCAGACGCGACTCGACGAAGAAACACTGCTTGAGTTTGGGGAATTGCCGGATCATGTCGTGGCGACGGTAGCGGGGGTAAGCCGCCAGGAGTTCCGCCAGCTCGATGAGGCTTCGCGACCAGATCAGGCCGTAGCCGCCGCATTCCCCGCCCATGCCGTCGGCGTCGAGCCCTTCGGTCAGCAGCCAGGGAACGCCGCCGGGGCCGCCCCAACCGGGAAACTCCGGCTGGAAGAGCCAGTCGAGCCATTGCGGTGTTTCCTCGGGCCGGTCCAAGGCGATCGCCGCAACGGCCGCGCAGGTGTGCGTCATCCCCAAGTTGCCGGCAATCCGTCCGTCCTTGCACGATCGGAGGATTTCCAGGATGAGCCGGTCTTCGATGTGCCGGCAGATCTCGGCGATGCTCTCACGCCTGGGCAAAGCGTAGCGCGCGGCCTTCTGCCGATCGTACTCGACCAGTTCCTGGTCGGACCGGATGCCGTCATAGATATGGTCGTAAGCCTTTGCCAGGTCTTTGCCTACGAAGCATTCCGCGATGCACCCGACGATGCGCCCCCGCCCGCTCCCGCCCTGGCTGTGTTGGAAGCCCAGGCCGTGCAGCGGGGTGTAGTCCATCTCCGGATAGACGTCGGCAATGCGGTCCAGCAAGACGGCCCCCTTGTGCGCGTAGCGGACGTCGTTGGTATGGATATACGCATTGGCGAGGCTGGAGACCGCCTGCAGCACGGCTTGCCAGCCGGCGTCGTTGTAGCGGGCGATCATATGATGGACGTTTCCCTGCTCGTCGCGCATGCCGTAGCCGTCGTCGACGTAGAGCTTGTGCAGCGGGTCCTTTGGGTCGGGATGCTCGGCGTTGAACAACAGCGAGCGGTCGCCGCGCGACCGGCGGAACATGCCGTGCTCGTCGAGGGCCGTCGGGTAGAACGCCGCAAAGTCGTTCTTCGGAAAGATCTCGCTGCAACTGGGGCACTGGAGTTTCCAAGGCTTGCCCTGGGGATCGCGCCGCCATGCCTCGCCGAAGCGGAGGATTTTCTCGCCGCACTTGGGACATCCCGGCTTCTGGTTCGCGTACAGCACGCCGGCTTTCGTGAACGCCGCTCGCGGCAGTTCCTGGCTCGTGACCATCGCGGCGATTTGTTCATCGGTCATCGACACCCAGGGCTTCGCCGCCGCCACGGCGCCTGCCTGAATGTCTTTGGCCCACGTTTGATTCGCCACGTTGTCGACGGCATGGGCACGCATTTCCGCAGTGACCAGGACGCTGCCTTCCTTGCCTTGAACGGCGCTGGAGGCAACCACCCCGGAGACCGCCAACACCGTCAAGAATTGCCGCACGAGGGTTCTGGCTTGGATCTCGTTCACTTACTGTTCTCCTGGTATGCCAATTCAGTTCTTTGCAACATCGATATAGAGGGCCTGCAAGACCGGTGCGTCGTGGACGTACAGGAGCCGGCCGGGAGAGACTTCGGTGAGCGTGGTGTAATTGAAGCCGCTTTGATCGGTCACCACGGCGTGGGCCGACCAGGTGCGGCCGCCGTCGGCGCTGAGCATGAGGTTGCTGCCCGGCCGGCCGTAGCTGGCGGCCAAAGTGCCGTCCGACATGACGACGAGGTCGGCATCGACGCTGCCTTCCTCCAAGACCGCCGGCTGGCTCCACGTTTTTCCTCCGTCGTGGGAGAACACCTGGTGAAGCGGCGTCATGCCGTCCTGGCGCAAGAGGGCCGTCATTTCGGTTGGAGAGAGGCGTGCCACCGAGGGTTCGTCGCCCTTGCCGATGGTCGAAAAGTGGTTCCACGTCCGGCCGTCGTCCGCCGACTTAAGGAGGTAGGCGTGCGAGGCCGCGTCGTAGACCACGGCGAGGATGCCCGCGGGGCCAGAGTCGAAGACGTGGCGGTCGAAAACCATGATCGCGTGGGTATCCTTGGGGACCGTGATCCGGTTTTCGAACATCGTGAAGGTCTCGCCGGACGGATCGAAGCGATAACCGATGCCCACGTAGACGCCATCGTCGTATTTCACGTTCCAGCGGGAGACGCCGAGGATCGAACCATCGGGCCGGCGGATCATGGGCTGGGGGGCAAAGGTCTTCTGCTGCAGGTCCTTCACCGGCGTCCAGGTTCGGCCTGCGTCGGTCGAACGAAGAACGCCGTAAGGCTCGTACCATTTGTCCGGGCCTTGTGCGACGCTCATCATCAACAGCCCCTTTCCCAGGTTATAGAGATAGGGCCGAGTCTGGCCATAGGCGCCCGGCTTGGGGATCGGCCACGGCTCGCCGAGCGTAATGCGAAAAGGAATCCGTCGCTCGGCGCTTGCCGGGCGGACCCCCAGTCGCACGTAGCGCCAATCCGAATCGCCCTGGTAGGGCTTGGAATTGGAGCCGAACTGGATGAACGGGCGCAGGCCATCAGCCTGTTTCCAGAAAGCGTCCAGGCCGCGGATCGCCGGCTGCCCGTCGATTGAGATGCTCATGTCGGCGCCGTGGATCACGAGTCGAACCTCGTGGAATTCGCTGCCGATTTTGCGTGGGGCGAAGCGATCGAGCCAGGTGCTGATTCGGTCCGGGCAGAAGATCACGCCCTCCTGGCGCCGGCCGTCGCAGACCAGAATGCCCGCCGGCGATCCCTCGCGCCAGGCGTACTGGCGCGTGCCGCCGCGCCATGCCTTGATCGCGCGGATGCGAACCGATGCCTCGACTACGATCTCCTGATCCGAGGCCAGGGTGAACGGGGCTCGGAACGCACAACAATCCTCGGCGGAGTCGTCGACGACGCGGAGCGCGCCCTCGGCGATTTCCGCCCGGCAGCCGCCTTGGCGCTGCCAGACCTGCGGGTCCGGCGCCCGGTCGCCGACGTACTCGACGAGCCAGTGGACCGGAGGTTCGGCGGCCGCGGCCGAGGAGGCGAACGGCATCATCGCGATCGCCATCGCACAGAAGCGAAATAGAGGTCTGTTCATCGTCTGTCAGGGGTCAGGGGTCAGGAGTCAGGGGTCAGGAGTCAGGAGTCAGGAGTCAGGAGTCAGGAGTCAGGAGTCAGGAGGCAGGAGGCAGGAGTCAGGAGGCAGGAGTCAGGAGGCAGGAGGCAGAATGGCGCGGCGGTGATTGGGATTCCACGAATCGAAAAGTCTCATTCGGGCGACCCGAGCACATCGAACTCTCTCACCGCAGGGCGTTCGTAGTCGGGGTACGGGGTCGGCCCCATCTTCGTGACCAGGACGCGGATCCGCGCGGTCGTCAGCGGCGCGAAGCGGTGCAGCCAGACGGTCCCGGCTTCGCCGCTGATCGAGATCTCGTCGTCGATGGACCGCCATTGATTCCCGTCCCAGACTTGGAGGTCCTGGCCGTCCATGGCGGGCACGTACTGGCTGTTGTAGTACTCGATCCGCACGCCCGCAATTGCCCGGGGCTTCGGCCACTCGACGCCCATGTCCTTCGGCGTCTTGCGGTCGGGCGCGTTGGAGGCCCAGAACGTGTTGGAGTCGCCGTCGTGGGCCTTATCCGGTTCATAGCCGGCCGTGACGCCGGAGTTCAATTCCCACGATCGGGCCGTGCCGCGCCGGCGCTTGGCCTCGATGCGGTCGAGAAAGAACTTCGCGCCGAGTTCGCTGGGCGGCTTGAACCGGTCGCTCAGGCAATAGCGAAGCAGTTCGTCCAACAGGAATTGCGTCTCCGGCCGGGCCGGCAAGGTGCGGGCGATGTCGAAGGTCGTCGCCATTATCGCGCCGCGACCGATGGCGGCCTCAAACAGGTACGCCTGATTTCGCATGGTCTTGTAGTGCCCGATGGACCGGACCAGGGGATCGATCTTCGCGGGCTTCAACGCGTCGAGGTCCAGGGGCCACACGCCGCTGATCAGGTGCAGGAACTGCAGATCGCACCAGCCGTTGTGGGGAAAGCGGGCGAGCGCGGGAGCGTCGGCGATCCGCGTGCCCATGGTGCCGGTGCTGCCCGTGTTGTAGGGGACCGTTCGGAACAGGTTGCAGTGCGGGCCCCGGACTTCAGGCAGATCGCCCGTGCTGAGCAGGAGGACCCTGCCTCCGGACTCGACATAATGGACGGCCTCTTCGCTGAAGGTGTCGGTGACGAACAGCGCGGCGTCTGAAGGGGGTGCCGCTTTGTCCAGCAGGGCCGCGCCGGGGTACGCCGCCTGGATGTCCGGGAGATTCGTTTTCACTCCCTTGCCTCGCAGGTCGCAGCGGGTCCGCGGAAACGCCCAGATTTTCCACTGGTTCCGGTTGATCGTGCTGCCGGTTGCATCTCGCAGCCGGGCTTCGATCACCAGTTCGCTCGCCCCGTCAAGCTGCGGCACCGCGCCGTGCACCTCGGCCACTTGATGGAGCGTGCCGCAGGGCACCGCCGAAACGTCGGCGGCGCCGCTGAGCAGCGTGCGTTCGCCGTGCTTCAGTACCCAAGCAAGCTCCGCCGCCTCGATCGGCTTGGGACCGTAATGCGACACCAGGACCGGCAGCGACAGGCCGTCACCGAAGGCAAAGCACCGCTGCCGATGGTCATCGAGAAGCAGGACCGTGTCCGCGTTATAGGTCCGGAACTCTTCGGCCGTCAAATCCGCCGGCGGCTGCCAGAACTCGTCGAACACGCCCTCGGGGCAGAAATTGAAATCGTGGATGAGCCAGTGGTGGTATCCCGCGCAGGAGCGGAGCGTGCGGGCGAATTCCAGCCCCTCCTTGCGGAGCAGGTACTTGAGCTTCCGCGAATTGGCGACCAGTTCGGGCAATTCGCCGGCCAGCCCGCTAGCGGCCGCCGCGGTTTCCAATTCGTCCACGCCGAAGGGTTTCATCGGCAGGCCGTCATACTTTGGCTTGGTCTCGGGGTTCGGCAGGGACGTCCACCACTGATACTCGTGGGCAAGGTACGGTGCTTCGAGGGCTGCATCGAAAGCGGGCCTCTCTCGGAGCGGCTCCAGCCCAAGCCCGCAGTCTTCCAGGATGTCGGTGACGCGCGTGCCGTACTGCGTCTGCCGGGAGAAACCGAAGCCCGCCGTTACGTCGATCACGAGCGCCGAGGGATTGAGCCGCTTTGCCATCTCGGGCAGCTCTCGCCCGAACAGCCGAAAGGAATGCTCGGTCAATTCCAATTCGCTCGTGACGCTGTAGATCGTCACCGAAGGGTGGTTGCGGTCGGCGGCGATGATGTTGCCGAGTTCCGCGCGATAGAGCGATTCGAACTCGGACGGCGGATCGCGCCGCACGCTCCGGAACTCTCCGGACAGGCCGAAGGGCATCTCCTGGCAGACGAGCATGCCGACCTCGTCGGCGGCGTCGAGAAACTCGGGGGTGAACACCTCGATGCAGCTCTTGGTGTAGTTGAACCCGTACTGTTTCGCCAGCCTGAGCCGCCGGGCAAAGAACTCCTTCGAGGCCGGCGGGCAGATGGTCGCCGGGTAGAACTGGTCGTCGCAGCCGCCGCGGAGAAAGATCGGCCTGTTGTTCAGCAGGATCTGCGTCCCTCGGGTGGCGATTTCACGAAAGCCGAATCGTACGGAGACTTGATCGACCGCGTTGGCTTCCGACAACAAGGCGATCTCCGCGCGGTACAGGGACGGTTCGTCGGGCGACCAGAGCCGCGCATCCTCTATTTTCAGGTCAAAAGACACTCGTGCCGCCTCGTCCGCCGCGAAGGGGACCTCTTGTTCCTTGACATACGGGCCGCCGGGCCCTTCGACCGCCGAGATCCGGCATCGGACGCGGAAGGCCTTGCCTTTCTGCTTAGGGCTGCGAACCGCCAACTCGACCCGCGCGCGGCGATCGGCCGCGTCGCCTCGCACCCAAGCTTCGTCGATCCACGTGCTCTCGGTCGCCTCCAGGTAGACACTCCGGTAAAGGCCGCCCCAGATGCAGTCTTCCCAATCCCAGACGCCGTCCAGCCTCACGTTGGGCCAGGCTACGCGGATGCAGAGCGTATTGGCGGCGCCGAATCGCACGCAGTCGGTCACGTCGGCTTTCAGCGGCGTGCGCGAACTGCGCGTGAAACCGATATGCTTGCCGTTGAGCCACACGTCCGCCGCCGGCTTCACCCCGCCAAGGTTCAGCCACACCTCTTTGCCCTGCCAGTCGGCGGGCACGTTGAACGTTTTTTTGTACCAACCGTCGTCCAGGGAGGAGAACTTCTTGGCCGAGGTCTCGACACCGAATCCCTGCGCTTGCCAACAGCCGGGCACTTGGATCGTCCCGGCGAAGGGAGCCG
This sequence comes from Pirellulales bacterium, assembly GCA_013360685.1. Taxonomy (GTDB): domain Bacteria; phylum Planctomycetota; class Planctomycetia; order Pirellulales; family Thermoguttaceae; genus JABWBD01. Next base: position 4,204 of record JABWBD010000158.1, on the reverse strand, counting down.
AATCGGTATGCCATTCTCGCGTCTGGCCTTCACCGGAAGGGTCGAGCCGGAAACTCCACGGCCCATCCAGGTCGAGCCTCGGCCTGGTGGTTGCCAGGGGTTGCGTACTGACGAGGCCCTGCGCCTGGACATGCCAGGGCCATTGGCAAACCAAGGCCCAAAGACAAACCGACGCCGCCACGGATTGTTTTCGTGTCATGACGCCGCCTCCTCAACATTGCGAGTTCATCCGGTTCGGAAGACTTTCTGGCAAAGGCCCCGAACAACCGTCCGCTTGCTGCCGCAGCAGCGATGCTGGGCAATACGGCAGTCAATTTACCGCTTCCGGACTGCGGCTTCAAGCAATCCCGGGGCGAGCCCTCTTCCCAATTACGCAGCGGCACGCTCCAATAGAAGCGGTCCTTGACCCACTATATGAACGAGGACTCGAGCGTATCGTCCCCTTCATCGGAGATTTTTCCATGGGAACACGATGCAATACGGCTGACCGACGTTTGTTCCTGAAGGCTTCGCTGGCGGGCGGACTGGCCGCCGCAGGCGCGGCGCGTTTGACCGGCGCGGCCTCTGCGGCCGGGGAAAATCGCGACGGATCTGCGAGCCGAGTCGCCGTGACCTCCGGCAACGATCGCGCCGCCATCACCTTTGAGGGACTGAAGCCGTTTGAGCAAGAGATCGCCCGCGCGATCGGCAATCGGCGCGTGGTGATCAAGCCGAACAACGTGGCCATCGACATCCAACTCGCCGCGACCCACGTCGACTGCCTGGAAGGGATCCTGGAATTCCTCAAGTCGATCGGGAAGCTCGACGGCGCGGTGATTGCGGAATCGGCTGCGCCCGGGGCGACCCTGGAGGGATTTGCCAACTACGGCTACCCGGGCGTGGCAGCCAAGTACGGCGTGAAGCTGCTGGATCTCGATCAGGAGCCGTACGATGTGCTGCACGTCATCGACGAGAAGGATTTCCGCCCTCACCCGGTGCGGATGTCGCGACTCCTGTTGGACCCGAACAGCTTCGTGATCTCCGCGGCCAGGATGAAGACCCACGATCTCGTGGTGGCCACGTTGTCGCTGAAGAACATCATCTTCGGCGCGCCGATCAAGGATCCGGGCTTCGGTTTCGGAAAGCAGGGCAAGCCGGGCGCGAAGAGCGACAAGCGGATCGCGCATGGGGGCGGCATCCACGGCATCAACTACAACCTGTTCGCGTTGGCCTGGCATCTGCATCCGCACCTGGCGGTCATCGACGGCTATGAAGGGATGGAGGGTTATGGACCGACGCGCGGCACGGCGGTCGAGCATCGCGTGTGCGTGGTGGGCACCGACTGGCTGGCGGCCGATCGTGTGGCGGTCGAGTTGATGGGCGTCGACTTCGCCAAGATCGGATACTTGAACTACTGTGCCCAAGCGGGGCTGGGCGAAGGTGATCTGAAGAAGATCGAGATCGTCGGCGAGCCCCTGGCAAGGCACGTCAAGACGTACAAGCTGGCCCCCAACATCGACCAGCAATTGACTTGGATGAAGCCGGCCGTGCAGTCGTGATTGCGACAGATTTGTCATTTGTCATTTGTCATTGGTTATTTGCAGGGGGAGTGCGCGGAGGAACGTACGCGATTCGCGGGACATGGCAGGTGCGGCCGATGACAATTCCCGGGAGGGACGCGAGCTTGGCATTGAGTGTTTGCCTGTCGCTTGGAAAGACGAGCGTGGACGCATGCGGAAGTTGCAGAGTCCGAGGGGGGCCGCCTAACGATTGGAGGCCTCGTCTTGCTGCGCCAGCGTTTCCCGCGGCTTGATGAGCAACACGATCACTACCGAGACAAGGGCGATGCCGGCGAAGACGCCGAAGATGATGTTCAGGGGCACGTGGCGGTCGCGAAGCGCGCCGAATCCCCAGTCGGCGAATCCGCCGCAACTGATGCTCACCAGGTTCATGATGCCGTAGCCGGTCGCCCGAAGCTGGGGCCGCACGATCTGGCAGAGGATGGGCATGTTGTTGCAGTCGAAGAATCCCCAGCCAAGGCCGAAGAGCATGAGGAAGGCCACCGCCGCGATCAGTGCGTCTGCATTTCCCACGCCGAAGAGTGCCGGGAGGAAAAAGCTCATGCCCAGGGCGCTGACGAAGATCCGCGCGCGGACCGTATGGCGCATCCACCGGTCCGCCAGCCAGCCGCCCACTCCGACGCCCACCAGGGAGGCGACCTGCACGTAGAGCACCGCCGAGACGCCCGCCTTGCCCTGACCAAGGCTGAACTTCTCCTTGAGGATATCCGGCATCCAGTCCTTCACCACCCAGCCGGCAATCGCCGGGAGCGTGAAGTAGAGCACCAGCAGGAGAAAGCCGACATTGGTGAGAAGCTCTCGCAAGGCGGAGGCGGGCGACGGATTGGGATTGGCGCTCGGCGGGCGCGGCGGATTGCGGAGCAGAGCGAAAAGCGGCAGGGCGTAGACCACCCCGATGATGCCGCATGTGTCGAAGGCGAAACGCCAGCCAAGTTCCGGGTGGTCCGCAACGTAGCCCGAAAAACCGCCCAGGATGATCCCCGCGTAGATGCCCATCTGATGGACACCGACCGCGCGGGAACGCGTGGGACCGAGGTGATAATCGGTGATCAGCGCCAGCGCCGCGGGAATGTAGAACGCCTCACTGATCCCCATGATCGCCCGTGCCACGACGAGTTGCTCGAACGAGGTGACATGCCCGGTGGCCCAGGTGACGGCGGACCAGAGGAAGAGGCTGGCGGCGATTACGTGGCGGCGGCTCACCCGGTCGGCGATATAGCCGCCGATCGGGCTGAGAACCGCATAGACCCACTTGAACGAGCCGAGCACGATTCCCCAGTTCGCGCGCGTGGCGATGTCGGGGATGTCGTACATCATCGACGACTTCATGGCGGCGAGCATCTGCCGGTCGAGGTAATTCAACAGCGCTACCGGCACCAGCAGCGCCACCACGAGCCACGCGTAGGCGACGAGTGACCCGGATTGCTGATCGTTCGAGCCAAGGGGATCGGTCGGTGGGTGATTGGACATGGACGCCTCTTCTGGATCAACAGTTCGGCAAGTATCCGCCAAGATCCTTCAGCCGCCGCTGCAATTGGGCAATCGGCACGCCGCGCGTGTCGCAGCCCTGCTCGGCACACATGGCCGCGGCCACGCCGATCGCCTGGCCCGTAATGAAGCAACCCGGCATGACGCGGATCGAGCTCTGCATGTAGCGGTCGGTGCTGACACAGCGGCCGGCCACCAGCACGTTGGTGAGTTTCTGCGGCACGAGGCAGCGATAAGGAATGCCGTACCGCCGCTGCCGCCAGAGACCCTTTCAAGAAGTCTCTCCGGCTGGGACGCGTCGGACCGGCCGCCGCGTCGGTGCAACTCGCAGGCATGCTGCGACGGGAAAGGATCTCACTCATCGAGAATGCTCCTACGAATCCGCATCCGTCTGCCAAGCCCCCTCGCGCTCTCGGCCTCGGTTACGCCGGCTCCAGCACCTGCAGCAACGTGCCGACGACCATCTCCTTCACTTGCTTGCGGTACTCGACCATGTGCGGCGCGATCAGGTGACGCTCAAGCGCTTCGATGCTTGCCCATTTCTCAAGCACCACCACGACGTTTTCTCTCGCGGGGGGCTGCAGGCCGATGTTGGTCGGTACGTCGATCGTCGGCCCGTACTCGATGCAGCCCTCCTCATCGAGCACCAGGGGGACGATCTTATGGAATTCCGCGAGGAAGTCGCTGCGTCGGCCGTCGGCCACTTCGATCGTTGCGATGACACAGATCATGTTCCTGCTCCGAAACGGTTAGCGTTCTGGACTGCGGCCCGAACCGCAGCGCTGATTGGCGGACAACTTCGCCATTTTCCTGGTTTGGCGGCTGCGTGAATGGGCTTTGGATTTGGATTGGCACATACCTTACCCCCGGCGAAGCCGGGGGTGAAGGGGATGCACTTACGTTTCCCCCGGCAGAGCCGGGGGTTGAGGGTGATTTTGGATTGGTAGTAGGGCGGGGATTTCGGGACAAGCTTCGTCGGTGGTGCCAAATCCCGGGCGCGAGGTGTGGCTGTAAGTGTGGTGTGGATCAGGAGTTGGGGCGTTGAGAATTTGCGCAAGTGTAAACGTTCGCCAGCCCCGTTCCCGGCATTATTCCCCGCAGAGGCGTTGTCGGCAGTTTCCGCAGAGCGGGTAGAGGTAGATCTGCTTTCGGGGGAG
>JABWBD010000554.1 GCA_013360685.1 Pirellulales bacterium | reverse complement strand
GGGCCACTCCCCGCGCCGACGCCACCCTCCGCCGATTCGCGTCGCCCTGCGCCGGCGGCCAATCTGCTGAAATTGACGGCGTTCTGAATGCCGTTCCCATCGAGAGCGAGATCGGCATACGCCGCTGGGTATGCCGAGCGCGGACTGCGGGAACGGGTCGTTGATAGGGCTGCCGGTAGGATTGCGCCGCTGTGTGGGACAGAGAGGCGGAGGGGACGCAAAGCGTCCAAAGACTGCGTTACGACGCGAAGCGTCGTAACGATGGGACGATGGACGACGCGAAGCGTCGTAACGATGGGACGATGGATAAGCGTCGTAACGATGGATAGCGTGGTAACGATGGGAAGGGGACGCAAAGCGTCCAAACGGAGCGTTACGACGCGAAGCGTCGTAACGATGGAAAGATCGTGGCGTCCGCTACCTCCTGCTTGCGAGGACTTTCGCGGGGTAGCACCAGCCGTGCGGATCGCTTGGAATTGGGCCTGACGCAGTGAGCGCGTCGCCGGCCAGGGGACTGGGCGACTCGGGACGAAAAGGCGGATCGTACTCCGGACGCCATCGGTGGCAAGTTACTTCGACGGAGACGATTTCTCCCTCGTCTTCGATAGGACGCATACTCCAACGGAGCATGATCTGACGCGGCGCTCCGACAGGCTGGAGGAAGCACGCGGTGGCTTTTCCCTGAAAGGCATCCCGGAGATGCCGCATGAGCCACATGCGATGCGCCGGAGCGACCAGTTCCGCCACGGACTGGCGGTCGTCCTCGAGGCTGCGGCCCTCCCGGTCAACGATGAGCACGAGTTCGTTCCATAGGGTTGCGTTCATGCGAATTGCTCCGTGAAAAGTGGACGGGACTCCGAGCTCACTGGGTAGCACGGCGGGCGGCGAGCCAGAACCGGCGGATTCGGCGCGAACGCCGGGCGGGGAACACGGCCACCCGGGGCCTTGCAGCCCGGCAAGGGACTGCGCCGAAGGGGCAATCTTTGAGGTCTCGGAAGAAGACGGATCCTCGATCTGGGCGGCCTTTCGAGCGGGGGTCGGCCGCACCGTTCCCCGGAGCCCGGCAGTCCCGGCACCGGAAGACGTTGTCGTCGCTGGGTCGCTAAAATGTACATGCGTACATTTCAGCCTTAAGGATACCGAGGATGGGTCAACGAATCAAGAGCCCTGGCGGACGGGAATGGGCGGAATCTCCTAAGTGCCGCGGGGGTAACAGGTTATGGCAGGGAAATCTTCTTGGGCCGGCATCGCGGACGGTACCGCGGAGCATGCCTGCTTTGGCCCGTTCCGAGAGGATTGCAGCACGATGTCTGCGCGTTGTCATCCTGAGCCCAGCGAAGGATCTCGGAAAGAGGGCGGAGATTCTTCGCTACGCTCAGAATGACCCTTTGCACCGCGCGATGCAGTTTTTTGGAACGGGCGATACCTGTCCCTTGGCAACTGGGGCCCTGATCTGGCCCCAGTTGCCGGCGTATTAGTCGGTCCATCACCCGATCAATCGAGCTTCTTGATGCGGATGGCGCGGAACTGGACGGGGTCGTTGTGGCCGTTGAAACCAAAGTGGCCTTTCATCACGTCGCGGCCCTTGAACTTGTCGAGCGGATACATGAAGGTGGCGGGGTCGACCTTCGAGACGTCGGTCTCGAGGATCACGAAGCCGTTGAGTTCAACCTTGACCGTGTATCCTGCGATCGTGCACTCCTGGAAGTTCCACTCGCCGGTCGGCCGCAAATAGCCGCGGCTCGCGGGAACGCGGGCGTAGACCGAAGCGTGCGCCTGGCGCGCGTTGAGATTGTAGTACTTCGGGGCGCTGGGATCGTTGTACATGGGGTGGCCGTCGTCCAAGACCTGGAGTTCGCAGAAGCTGTCCCAGGTGCCGTCGCCTTTGCCCGGATAGCGGATCGCCAGGCCGTTGTTGCCGGCCGGCGGCAGTTTGAACTCCAGGCGGACGGCAAAATCACCATACTCAGCTTCCGTGAAAATGGTTCCGCCCTTTTCCGGCTTGCAGGTGATGGATCCCTCCTGGACCAGGTAGTTCTGGGTCTCGCCGGCCCAGCCGGCGAGGTCTTTGCCGTTGAAGACCGACTCGAAACCGTTGTCGTTCTTGGAGGCGAGGATCTGATTGGCTTCGTCGGACCCGATCTCGCGGAGGTAGAGATTGCGAAAACGGATCTCACGGCCGTGCGTCTGGAGCTGGATGGGGCCCGCCTTCGGCAACGGCAGGCGCTCCGCCTCCGGCTTCTTGTTGTTGTAGTAGTTGTAGAGCCGGGCGTGGTCGACGACCAGCTTGTCGTTGAGCCAGACGCTGACCCGTTCGCCGGTCATCAGAACGCGGATGTTGTCCCACTGGCCGATGGGATTGTCGGCGAAGACGAGCGGATCCTTGCCGGGCGTGCCGGGGGGGTTGTTCCACAGCCCGCCGCTCCCCTTGTCGGCCCCGTGCTTGAACTTCGTCTCATCGGTGGCGTCCCAGATCGAGACCTGGGGCGTGCCTCGCAGATAGATGCCGCTGTCGGATCCCGGCACCATTTTGTACGAGGCCAACAGTTCGAAATCGCCGTAGAACTTGTCGGTCGTCAGGTAAAGCCCCTGGCCGTCGTTGACCAGTTCGCCGTTTTCCACCCGCCAGTGCTGGCGGATATCTTCCAGGCTAGCGGTCTTTTTCTCGGCCAGTTTCTCGGGCGGGAGGGCCATGTAGTCGCGGGGGTCCTCCGTCTTGGCGCCCCACCAGCCCTCGAGATCCTTGCCGTTGAACAGCGCCGCGAAACCTTGTGGCGGAGTGTTGTCTGCCGCCGGCGCGTGGCTGATCGAAAGCAATACCAGGAGGCAGCCCAATACGAATCCGCGGGGCGTTGTCGAGCAATTCAGTTTCTTCATCTCTTCGGTTCTCCGGTCTCGTGGTGTCATGGCCGCAGAGGGCCATTGTAGTCTGGAGACCGGCGGGGTTCAAACTCCGCAACCGCGTTCGGAGAAAAGAAGCAGACAAGTCCCGCGCATTCCAAAGCCGCGGCGCCCAGCCAAAGGCTTCTGCCAAGCCCCGCCCTTCGGGACAAGAACGCACGGGCCGGGCGAAGACGGCCGCGCCTCCGCCCGGCGTGACGGCTTGCGTAAAGCGTTCCCGAAAGGGACCTTACTCTCGCCCGGCTTTTTCGGTCAGGCGCTCGATGTGCTTGCGCATTTGCTCCATCTGCTCGCGGAGCATTGCCATCTGTTGGCGCATCTCCTGGA
>JABWBD010000157.1 GCA_013360685.1 Pirellulales bacterium | reverse complement strand
ACGCTGCTCGCCGCGCCTCTGGCTTCCGGCGCCGCGGCCCCGCGCGCGACCGGCGGCCCCGTGCACGGCAAGTACGTCGACGTCCACGTCCACCTTACCCAGCCCTGGGGCAACCGGCCGCACTTGAACCTCGCCCAATTCCTCGCCTGGATGGATCAACGGCAAGTGGCGCAGGCGGTGATCCTGCCGCTGGTCTCGCCCGAGGGCTGGTACTATCCGATCAGCAGCGATTGGGTGCTGGAGCAAACCCGCTCGCATCGCAATCGGCTGGTCCCCTTTTGCGACATCGATCCGCGCTGCAATTACCTCAATCCCAAGAGCATCCTTGCCCAGCTCAAGACGTACCTCGAGGCCGGCGCGAAAGGACTCGGCGAGCACAAGTGCGGCGGGCCGATCGACTCGCCCGGCAACCTGGACATCTTCCGTGCCTGCTCCGAACTGAAGCTGCCGATCCTGTTTCATAGCGATTCGCTCCGCAACACCGACGAGCCGGGCTTGCCGGGCCTGGAACGTTGTCTGCGCGAAGCGCCGGGGGCCACCTTCATCGGCCACGCCAACACCTTTTGGGCGTCGATCTCGGCGGTCTCGGATCGCAACGAATTTGCCGGCTACCCCAAGACCCCGGTCAAGCCGGGCGGGGCCCTGGACCGACTGATGGACAAGTATCCGAACCTCTACGGCGACCTCTCGGCCGGCAGCGGTCTGAACGCCATCCGCCGCGACCCGGACTTCGGTCGCGAGTTCCTGCTCCGCCGCGCGGATCGCCTCTTGTTCGGCACCGACTATCTGGCAGACGGCCAGGAGGTGGGGCAATTCGAGTTCCTCGACCAGCTCGACCTGCCGGCCGAAGTCCAGGCCAAGATCTTCCGCGACAACGCGCGGTGCGTGTTGGGGTTAGCCTAGCTCTCCGATCACTTCACCGTCGCGGCCAATGGGGCGGAAGCCGGCGATAGGTTGCCCCAGGCATCCACGGCGCGGATGCGGTAGTACACCGCTTGCCCGGTCTCGAGACCTCCGTCGTAAAACACGCAGCCCGTGGGGCTTCCCAGGAGCGTTTCCGCTTCGGCCTCGAATGCTTCCCTGTCGCAGCGGTACACGTTGTAGTGCGCAACGCCCTGCGGCGCGCTGGCGGCATCCCACGCCAGTTTCACGCGCGGCCTCGGGTCCTTCAACAGTTCCGACGCCGCGGGCTCGTCCTGGGGCCCGAACGCTTCCACGCGCAGCTTCTGCGGCGAAGCGGCCAGTTCCACCGGCACCTGCCCCCGGCCCCGCGGCACAAAACCGGGGTCGTTCGTAACGAGGATGCTGTCCACCGCAATGCCGGCGTCGCTGGTGGCAAGTTCCAGGTCAACCGTGCCCGCCGGCAAGCTCACGTCGCCTCGGTCCAGCGCCACCCACTGCCACGGAAATCCCCTCACCGGAATCGCTCCCGCCTCCTTGCCGTCGATCCGCACCGCAAACCGGCCGCCGGCCGCCTCGCCCGCGCGCGGCCACCCCGTCGTATAGCTCGATCGCTCCAAGGTCGACATGCCGCGGACCCTCGCCATGATCCGAACGCGCCCCGGCTGCGGGATCGCGACGCGCATCGCCACCGACCCGCTCAGCCCTTCCTCCAACTGCCGCTTGTAGACCAGTTCGGGGTCGGTGATGGCCACCGCGTACCCATTGCAGGTCCCCGCAGGCTCGAAGAAAGGCACCATCGGCCGGGCGAGCTTTCCCGTGGCCGGACGGTAGAAATGCCGATAAACGTGGTTGCTCCCTACGCGGGCTTCGCTGGAGAACATCCGGCTCTCCAGTCCGGAATGCTCCACCGACGTCAACACGTAGAATCCTTCCGCGTCGGCCGGCAGTTCATACCGCGTGCCCATCAGCAGCTTCTCGCCGACACGCGCATAGCCCTGCCCGCTTTCCCGGGACCGATAGAGCCGGAATCCTTGGATTTCTGCGTGGCGCCGAGGCATCTCCCACACCAGCGCGGTCCCTTCGCTCCGCAGGTTGGCGGGCGGTTCGGGATAACGGACCACCGCCATGTAGACATCGCCCCACTTCCGGTCCGGGTGGTCTCCGGTCAGCATCGACGAATAGTAAACCACCTTGGTGAAATCGGGACTGAACTTCGGCGCCGGGCGGAACATCGGCTTGTGATAGGCGGTTGGATCCCAGCGAGTCTTGTACCGGATGGCGTAGTCGTGGAAATTCGTCAGGGCCGCCGTCCACATCGTCGTGTGCTCCAGGTCCAGCACGACGATCGGAGAGGCCGGTTCGGCGTGGCTCGCCACCACGGCATCATCGCGGTCCCTGCGGAACTCGTGGGGCCAGGAAACCCGGTCGAATGCGGGAAAATTGCCGAGGAAGCGAACCCTGCCGGTATCGAGATCGTTGACGCTGACGGTGTTGCCTCCGGCGAAGCTGCTGTGCATGCCCAACGAACTCATGTGGACCAGGGTGCCGTCTTCGAGCATGAGGATGGCATTGTCTCCCGACCAGGGAAACCCGGCCGCGAAATTCCACCAGTTCGCGGAAGGCTGGGGCGTCATGCCCATCTGGCTCGTCACGAATTCGGTGATCGCGGCGTTTGGATGGAACCTCACGCGCAACAGTCCGCGGCCGTCGCCTTCTTTCAGCGAGAGGGCCCAGACCTGGTATGGGTTGGTCGGATGGTCAGGGAAATGGTCGCGGTTGATTTCAAAGAGGAAATACCGATTGCCGTCGCGGTCGACCGCGTCGCGCCAATTGTCTCCGGCTTTGCCTCCCACGCTCGACATGTCTGGGTAGAGCTTGTCCTCTTCCGGCCGCTGGGAAATGCTCCGGACCGGGAACGTCGTGAAGCTTTGTCCCTCGACGTTGGACCGCGCGATGGATCGGTTGTCGTCCGAGAGCCACACCAGGGTTTCATGCGTGATTTGCCGCATGTTCGGCCCTCTTCCCCCGTAGGTTGCGATCCCCGGGAAGTGAACGATCCGCCAGCCCGGACGCGCAGGCAGCTCGATACGGCGGTTTTCGCCGCTTGCCACATGGAGCAGTTGAATTCCCGCGGGGCTCCGCGACGTGGCGATCCAATCCACAGGTTCCCCCGGCTTGGGCAACCGCTTCTCTTCCCAAGGGAAGAGCCATGCGATTTGCTTCCAATCGTCGTTCAGCCGCCTCGCGGAACCGTCCGTCCTCAGAAGCCCCCGCGGCGACTTTCTCAGCCCGAGTTGCAGGTATTTGCCGTCGTGGCTGAAATCCGGGTGGCCGACATAGGTGTGGTCGACCTTTCCCTCCTGGGTCATCAGCCACAGTTCGGTCCCGAGAAATGCATCCTGAAAGACAACCTTGCCCGGCCGGATCCAGAGGGGCGATGCATGGATCAGCTTCATGCGGTGCAGCCGGTCCGCGGGCAGCGTCTCGGCCCAGCGGTCGGATAGGACCGTGTCGCCCAAACGGACCAGCTCCACCTTTTTCGCGGAGAGCCTTGCCGGCAGCCGCGAGGCGTTGCCGGTGGCAGGACGCGCCAGATAGCGGAATCCGAATTGAGCCGTTTTCCCGGAACCTTTCGTGGAAAGGGGCACGCAAAAGGGAAGTTCGACCCACAGGAACTCGTCGGACACGGCGATGGGCATCCGCGAGCTTTCCGCCACGAGGTGGATTTGAAAGACGTTCGTCTTCGCCAGCGCTCGCAAGAGATAGTGGCCGGGAGCCAGGTTCGCGGATTGGATCAGACCTTCCGGAGAGAATAGCCTCTCAACGACCAGTGCCTTTTCCTTGTCGTCGGCTGCAAACGCAGCCTCGATCGGCCTGCTTCCCCCCACGAGTTGCCACCCGGGGATCTTGCCATTGATGATCGTCAGTTCGGGATTGACCGGAAGCTTCTTGTCGGTAGCCGCCGCCGGCGCCGGGTCCGAAACGACGCGACGATACGGCAGACCGGTGCTGGGGCCGTTGTCCCTCACGTACGACGCCACGTTGTATTCGAACACACTGTGCCCGTCTTGCTGTTGCAGGACCGTTTCGACGCCCAGATAGAGCGATTCTTCCCGGACTTCGACGCAGCAATCGCCGCGGCGAGCGTTTCCATCGGCCTCAAAGACATCCAGCCGGGTGCTCGCATGGTTCGCATCGCCGTCGAGCAGCGTGAACATGGAGTCCACGCCTTTGTGGACGCCCCCGTCCTTTCTGCCCGTGTTCTCGTCGCCGTCGGCCTTGATATAAAGGTGAAACACGTTGTTTCCCTTCCGGATCGGAGCGGCGAACTCAAGTTTGAAGACGCTGCGGTCCGCCGACAGGGGAAGATGCCAGATGGCGCGAATCGCGTTGAGTTGGGGATGCAGTTTTTCCTGTTCCTGGGCCTTATCGTTCGTGCCGACAAACGTCCATCGGCAGTCGTGCTTGCAGTCCGCCGCCCACAGGAGCTTGATTTCCTGGGGCAGATCATCGGCCGGCGCCGTTTGTGTCGGTTCCTGCGCTCGCCCCAGGGCGCCAAGGACAAGAAGAACAATGAACGAAATGAGCGTCACGAACGTCCGCGTGTTCAGGTTCGTACCTGGCATCCGCTGAAAGACTGCTTTCGGAAGTCGGGGCTGTAGGGAACGCCCTCCGTGGCGTTCCGGGAAACACCGGAAGACCCCGCCTTGCTCGTCCACGGAACGCCACGCAGCGCGTTCCCTACAGCGCTCATCCGCAACGTGGAAAGTTACTGTTCGATCGGGGTTTCGACGTGTCTCGCAAGGTGTGGTACGAGCCGCCAAGCCGCTTTCCAAGACTTTCCAATACATGCCGTACATTGTTTCCTCCGGATGCCAATAAGACATCCTCGTGTGGCTAAAACTGCCAATCCGACGTTCCTGCCCGCAGGTTTTCCTGCCGGATCAAGTCGCGGGGAAACGCGGTTTCCGCAGGCTCGGAGCTTGTCGTGAAACAGGCAAGCGCCGCCCGGATCGCAAGACAACCAGGGCGGACGAAAAGAAAACAGAAAGACTGGGCTTCGGTCATGGCATCGCTCTCGGTGACAAAAGGCAGACTTCGCGCATGGTAATCCCCGCAAGCCGGCAAAGCAAGCGCGTCGTGCGCTTGTGTCCAGCCGGTAGGCATAACCCAGCGGCAAGCCGAACGCCCTGAATTGCGAACCGAGCGGCTTCACGGGCATCTGGCCGCGTAGGCGCGGGAGGTGTTGGGAGCAGCAAACGAGTGATGGTTACAGGGAAAGCAGTAGGCTGGAGGGCTTGTGGGACACGCGACAAAAGGCGAAGTCCGTCCCGCTCTTCTTGCCGTGGATGTGTGGTGTATAATGCAATTGAGCGGCGAGGCACAAGCGTCAGTACGCCGGAAAGGCCGCCCAATGCAAAGCGTAACCGCAGACGATCGAAATGATCGAGTGAAACGAATGTCTGCCGTTCGACGATGATGCCGCGTGGCATTACGTTGGAATTCGCCACGGATTTGAAGTGGTTGGCACCGTGATCGGCCCGCATGATCCTAAGATCGCCGTGATTGGGAGTCCTTTGGGGCAAGAAGCGGGAAGACTCGCCTTAGGACTCCACCTCAACAGGATTCTTGACCCGCGTTGAAGACATGGCCCCGGTACTCGCGATGCCTATTCCTACGCACGCAACCCGCTCAGCCGTGCCGTTTCCACGAGAGAACCAATGAACCACAGTAGACTTCTCGTTGTGCCGCTCATCGGCATCATCTCCCACCTTTCCAGTACTTCATCACTCCACCACCCCGCCACTCCGTCACTTCACCCCGCCATTCCGCGGTCCGCCGTTCTCCGCACCAAAGCAGGCCAGGCTCCCGTCTTCGCAAGACATGTAGAGTCGCCCCGCCGCGGCAATCAGCCCGTCGAACACGGGAACGCACTCAAGGTGCTGCTCGGCGAGCCTCTCGCCCTTGTCGGCCGACATGGCGGCCAGAATCGCCCCGCGGCGTCCTTCGATCGCCGCGTACGGCTCCTTAGGATCCAGCTCATCCGGAGGCCCCGCCACGAACAGCACGCCGCGCGCCTTGACCATTGCCCGAATCCGGATCGGAAGCCAGTTGGTCCAGAGCGGCGGTTCTGCACGCGTGTAGCCGATCATCTTGTCGAGTCCGAAGGCGGCGCTGTCCAGGCCCGGGTTGCCCTCGCGGGGAATGTGCGATTGGGGCAGCCAGGCGACCGGCGTCCGGGCGCCTTCCTCGCCCACAATTTGTGGCTCGGTGGTGTTCTTGTCGGCAAAGAGGAGATAGCCTTCCTTGGCGGGAAAGAACATCGGGCTGTGCACGTTGCGGCGATAAAAAACCTTCACACCGTAGGTCCTCTCCTCGTCGACCACCAGGAGTTGGCCGCACTTGGGCGCCTGGTTGGCAAGCTGGAACCCCGGCCATCGCTTGGAATACATCCAGAACGTCCGGTTGTACCAGGAGCCATCCAACAGGCCGGACGTGGAGAAGACGTGCAGGCCGACGTCCTGCTCCCCCTTGTTCGACAGCACCGGGGCCTTGAATTCTTCCAGTTCCGGCGTGAGCCTTTTCTGACGCATGTAGATCGAGTCGCCTTCGCTCACCAGCACGTCGGAATTCGCGCCGAGCAAATAGAACGCTTCGTCGCGGTTTTTCGTCACGTCGGGGAACGGCCCTTCGAGAGTCGCCTTGTAGCGGGGCTTACCCGACACGACATCCAGCCCCCAGACACGAATGCCTCCGTCCAAATAGGTCGAGCGGCCGGCAGTAACGTAGGCCACGTCGTCCCGAACTAGAACGCTTCCATGCACTGGCCAGACCGATTCGATCTGATCGAAGCATGCAATGCGGCAGTCGCTCGGCGCCGCAAGGAAACGCCAGACGAGCGTTCCATCCTTCTCCCGGAGACAGTAAACATATCCGTCCGCCGATCCGAAAAGCAAGCGCCCACGGCACACGGTCGGGGGCGAATCGATGCGTCCGCCCGCAGTGTAGCTCCAGACAGGCTTCCCGGTCGCGGCGTCGAGCGCATGAACCGTGTGGGCATCGCACGAAGCCACGTAAACGCGTCCGCCGGTGGCCACCGGCGCGGTGAGCCGTCCGCCCAGGTTCGTCCGCCAGGATAGGGCCGCGCGGGGCGACACGGCTGCCGCGGTCGAACCGTGGCGGGCCGTGTCGTGCCGAAAGGTGGGCCAATCGTCCGGCGCCGGAGCGGCCTTGACCTCATCCACTGCGCCAAACGCATCTCCCTTTTCCAGCCGCTCCTCATCGGCGACGGTCGACTTCCGCGACCGCTGTTCTGCCGCCATGGCAACGAATCCCAGCACCTTTGCCCCGGGCTGGCAGAAGCACTGGTCCGCCGGCACGTACAAGAGCCCGTTGGCCGGCATGATCCCGTACTTGCACGCTCCGCGGAGCCAGTTGTTCTGGCAATGAACGTCCTCGGCAAGGTCCAGAAACTCCGCGCCCTCCATGCCGCTGATGATGAAGCGCTCGGTCGCCTTGTTACGGTAGCAGCGGTGGTGGTGTTCCGGGCTTCGCAACTCCCGGACGACGATCCGCTTCTGCTCCTCGCCCGTACGGAGATCATAGGCGATTGCCATCGCGTCGGCGCCCTTGGCGGCCAGCTTGAGGTCGCCGTCGACCGGGACGATCCCGCGCCAAACCAGGCCATTGCCGATGAACAGGTCGGGGCTCTCGGCGCCGAACGATTGCGGCACCTTCGCCTGCCGCCACAGCAGCTTGCCGGTCGCTGTGTCGCGAGCTTCCAGCGCGTTCTGTGCATAGAGCAGAAGAATCCCCTCGCAGGCGATCAACGTCTGCATTCGCCCTTTGGGCCCCGCCGCCTCCCACAGCGTCGTGCCATCGGCCAATTGGAGCCCGCCCAACTCGCTGCCCGCGCGATAGACGACGCGCCCGCCTTCAATCGCCAGCATCAGGACTTCGATCGGCCCGACGGTCTTCCGCCACAGAACTTTGCCTGTGGCTGCCTCGACGGCGGTGAGCGTCGAGGGATTCTCGACTTTCCTGCCTCGCCGCTCGGCCGCCGGCACGTCCGGCTGCCTGGAATGGACGAGGACGATACCGTCGCTGGCGAGGATCTCGCGGGCCGGCCTGGTTTCCTCCACGGTTGCCAAGACCTCGCCGCTGGCAGCGTCGAGGATGGACAGAGGTGCAAGATACCCGAGCGTGGCGTAGAGGCGGTCGCCGTCGGCCACCAGTCGCCGCTGGTTCTCCTCGGGAACCACGGTGCGGGCGCCGCGGATCGTCGTCCAGTCTTGCTCTTCGAACCGGTCTTTGGCCCACTCCGGCCAGCCCCAAGGTTCGATCGGCCGTCGCCAGAGAAGCTTCCCGTTGAAGGCATCCCGGCTCACCAGCGACCACCGATCCGGCAGGCGCTGGTCGGTGATGCCGATCAGCCCTTCGTCGAAGTAGTAGAACACCTTTCCTCCGCCGGAGACGAGTCCTTCGATGCCCGATGGTGTCTCGTGGCTTCGCAGCCATAGGGGCGGCGCCACCCATTGCAGCGAGCGCGGCGGACCGACTTGCGCATCGCGGGCCATTGCGTTGCCCGTCGCGTCGTGGAGAAAGTGCGTCCATTCGTCGATATCCGCGGGCAGCGGCTTGACCGCTTTCTCCCAGGCGCCGCCCTTTCGCAGATACGCCACACCGCGCGGAGCCAAGACGCGGAGGACTTCCTCCATCGAAACGGAGCCCAGATCGTCGGCCACCACGAGGTTTGCGAGGTTGTCGGCATACGGCAGGCGACTGCCCCGGAGCCTGTCGACGGAAACCTTGCCGTAGAGCCCGAGCGATTGGACGTGTTTGCGCGCGGCAGCCACGTGCATTGCATCCTTGTCCAGCCCGTGCACCACGTAGGCCTCGGCAGGGCACAGCGCCGCGGTCAGCACTCCGTCTCCGCAGCCGAGATGGACGATCAGGCCGCCTTTAACGCCGGTGTTCTTGAGGATTTCCACCGCGTCTTGCTGGATCTCGCTTGCGGTGATGCCTGCCCCGTAAAGGCAGGCGACGGCTCCGATCAAAACAACGAACCGGGCGTGGTGGAACAAGGATGACTTCATGATGCTCTCCTTACAGCGATTGTCTCGGCTGCGCGCGAGAGACCAAGAGTTCCAAGAATCTCTTTCATGACCAACCCCGTCACTCCCTGCTCTCTCCCAAGAGTGGACGAACCGCATGAAACAGCGCCCAGGTGATTACAGTGTATCTACTCGGCAATTTGCAGACAAGATGCGATTTCACGAGAGAGAGTCGCCTGCTTCATCGCCGCTCACCAGGGAGATCGCGAAAGGGCAAAAGAGCGAAAACACGAAGAAGGCGGGAAGACCAGAGTTTCGCTTTCTATTCATCTCTCGTTTCGAGACTGGCTGGGAAACGATCCGCTACGTCCCAAGCGGGCCCCGCGTGTCCGCTCGGATCGGCGAAGCGATCGTTCGTCTCGCACTGGGCCTTGCGCCGGACGCCATCTCTTCCTGGCCGAACTTCCGAGCGTAGATAAGCCGCTGTGTTGAATTGCCTCCTATGCGGAAGTTATCTCCCGCGTCCCTGGCCCGGTGGTGCCTTGAGGAACCGCGTGTGGCCGGAGCGGCGGGTGACGCCGAGGCGGTCGAAGTAGTCCAGGAGCGGAATGGCGAATTTTCTTGTCGTGTTCAACAAGTACTTGAACTGGACGCTCTCCAGCCGACCCTCCTTCGTGAGATAATCGACGAGGATCTCGCGGGCACGGGCGACGGCGTCGCGGTGGAAAAGGATGTCCTCGACCGCGATGAGCCGCCCGTGCTCGCGGAGAATCCGCACGGCTTTGCCAAGAGCGGTGGTCGTGAGCCGGGTCTTCTCGGTGAGTTCCTCGAGGTTCGGGGGGTTGAATAATTGGGCGAGGAACAAGCTTTCGACGGCCTCGACGGTCGCCGCGTCCTCGTCGCCTAACTTCGGGCGGTGGTCCGGCAAGGCCAGCCGTCCGCCGGTCTGATGGATCCGCTTCTCCGACGCCAGCCGGCCCGCGACCGCAGTCAGAACTTCTTTGTCCCATTGCAGGGACTGGCGGAGATCGTCCCACGGCATGCCAGGGCTTTCCGGCGACTGCCGGTGAAACTCGGCGATCGAGCCAAGCATCTGCTCCCCCGACTGCACCGCGGTGTCGCGGTGCATATAGAGACCCGGATTGAGCGGAAGGACGGCTCCGGCATCGGCAAGTTCGGACAAGATCTGCTGAAGCCTCGCGCGGGGGATCTTGGTCCGCACGCCTAGCTCCGCTTCGGCGGCCGTGAATCTCTCCGCGCGCCGAATGCAGTACTCGACGAAACGCCGGTCGTCGCCGACGGCCTGGGCGCGCAGGTGGAGATCTTCCAACACCTCGGGACGGTTGCGTTTCAGCCGGCGGTCGACTGCCTCGATGATCGTGCCGCCGCCAATCGTCTGCACCGGCGAAGGCCAGCGAAGAATGAAATGGTCGCCGGGGCCGGCGACTACCGGCGTTGCTGCTCGAATCTGAACCAGGTACTCCCCGGCGGCGGTCAACACCGGCAGATCCAGGGGATAGACCATCGCGGGCACTTCGGATGTGCCCGTGTGGAACTTCACCGAGGCGCCGCTCTTGATCGCCAGCTTTTCGCGGTCCAACAGGCGCAAGCGGCAGACGAACCACTCCTCGGCCGAAAAGTAGCCGGGCGAGGCAATCACGTCGCCGCGGCCGATCTCGCGGCGGTCCCAGTGGCCGACGTTCACCGCCGCGCACTGCCCTGCCAAAACGACTTCGCTCGTGCGGCCGTAGACCTCGATCCGCTTGATCCGGCCCGACAGCCCCTGCGGCAGGAGCGTGATTTCGTCGCCGATCCTTGCGGAGCCGGAAACGGGAATTCCCGCCACAATGGTTCCAAAACCTTGGGACGAAAAGGCCCGATCCAGGGGAAGGCGGAACACGCCATCGACCCGCTTCGGTTCGATCCGCTCGACGAGGTCCCAAAGGCGTTCCAGGAACTCGTTGAAACCTTCGCCCGTCAGGTTCGACAGCGGCAGGATCGGCGCCCCTTCGAGGAACGTCCCGCGGAGGAATTCCTGGAGCTCGGCCCGTTTCGCGTCGCGGTGCAGAGCGTCGACCCGATCGACCTTCGTCAAGGCCACCAGGCCATGACGGACGCCTAAGAGCGTAAGAATCTCCAGGTGCTCGCGGGTCTGGGGCATGACGCCGTCGTCGGCGGCCACGACAAGGATGACTCCGTCCATGCCGCCGGCGCCGGCAACCATCGTCTTGATGAAATTTTCGTGGCCCGGCACATCGACGATCCCGACTTCGCTGCCGGCGATCGTGCAGGGAGCAAAGCCGAGTTCGATCGACATGCCCCGTTCTTTCTCTTCCTTGAGCCGGTCAGTATCGCAGCCGGTGAGGCACTTCACCAGCGCGGTCTTGCCGTGGTCGATGTGGCCGGCCGTGCCGAGCGTGATGTTCACCTGGGGTGCGGCGGTGGATTGGTGTGTTGGAATCGCCATGATCGTCCGCGGCGGAGAAAGGGAGAGGATTGCCGTCCAGTCTGCGGGAGGGGGGGTCGCTGTTCGACGCACGCCCCGGCTGGCACGCGCTGCCGCTGTCGAGTATAAAGCAGGAGTCTGGTGCGGAACAGTGTCGCGTTGGTCTTGCGGCACCTCTTTTCTAAATCTCGCAAAGAGAGGACGTCCTGTGCACACTTTTTCCGACGTGGGGCTCCGCGACGTGCAAGCCGTGTACAGCGGCCCGGAACGGGAACTGTGGGAACTGGTGATGGGCCAGCAGATCCATATCGGCGGGCTGAAATCGTCGATGGAACTGGCGGAGCTTGCGGCGATCCGTTCCGGAACGGAGGGAGTGGACCTCTGTTGCTGTACCGGCGCCGGAATGCGTTTCCTGGTCCGTTTCCGCCGCGTCGAGCAGATGGTGGGAGTCGACGCCACCGAAGCCGTGCTGTCCTTGGGCCGCACACGTTCTCAGTCTGAGGGGCTGGCCGATCGCATCACCTTCGTTCTGGCCGACGCCTGTGCCAGCGGCTTGCCCGACGCCGGTTTCGATTTCGTCTGGGGTGAGGACGCCTGGTGCTACGTGGCCGACAAGGACCGGTTGGTCGCCGAAGCCGCCCGACTGGCGCGGCCGGGCGGGGTGATCGCCTTTACCGACTGGATCGAAGGCCCCGCCGGCCTGGGTCCTTCGGAGGCGACGCGGTGGCTTCGGTTCATGAAATTCCCCAGCATTGCCAGTCAGCAGGAGTATGTCGCGCTGTTGGAATCCAACGGCTGCCGGATCGTCGCCGCCGAGGACACGGGCCGGTTCGCGCCGTATGTCGATCTCTATCTGAATTTGTTCAATATGCAGTTCAGCTACGACGCTCTCCGCCTGCTCGGGTTCGACGCGAGCTTGATGCACGCGGTGGCCGAGGAAATGGAGTTCATGCGGGAGCTGGCCCATGCTGGAAAGATCGCCCAGGGACGGTTTGTCGCGAGAAAACCGTAGCGGATCGTTTGGCCTTCATCCTTCGAGGTATCGCAATGGCAAACTGCCGTGGCTCCGGAAGCACAAACGGCAGCGGTTCGCACGCGGCGGAGACTCCCTCCGCCTGGTTCGGCCGCATGATCGAAAACTGCTACCGGTATGCCGTCCAGGCGAAATCAGCAGGCCGGCCGATCGTGGGCATTCTCTGCGAATACACCCCGCGCGAACTGATCCTGGCCGCGGGCGGTGTGCCGGTCTGTCTCTGCGGCGGCTCGGCGAAGACCATTCCGGCCGCCGAGCAGCACCTGCCGGCCAATCTCTGCGCGCTGATCAAGTCGACCTACGGCTATCACGTGGAGAAGAGCAATCCGTTTCTGGAGATGGCCGATCTATTGGTCGCGGAGACAACGTGCGACGGCAAGAAGAAGATGTACGAGCTGATGGCCCAGTCGCGGCCGATGTACATCCTCGAACTGCCGCAGAAATCGGACGATGCCGACGCCCTGGAACACTGGTTCGGGGAGTTGTCGAAATTCCGCCGCTTCCTCGAAGCGCGCTGGAACGTCTCCATCACCAACAGCAACCTCCGCCAAACCATCGCCACGATGAATCGCGAACGGGCCCTGCGACGCGAGTTGGCCGCCTTCATGCGGTCGGATTGCCCGCCGCTCACCGGCCGGCAACTCCTGGACTTCCGCAGCAGCATCTCCGGCATCCCGGCCGACTTCCAGCAGTACGAGCGGGCGATCGAATTGCTGCGAGCAGAAACGCCCGATCCGGCCGCCGCATCGCGGGTCCGCGTGCTGATGACCGGGGTGCCGATGGTCCACGGGGCGGAGCGGGTGCTGGAGATCGTCGAGCAGAGCGGCGGGCTGGTGGTTTGCCTGGAGAACTGCGGCGGGCTGAAGCCGATCTTGGAGGACGTCGACGCTTCGACCACCGATCCGCTGCGGGCCCTGGCGGAGAAGTATTACCACTTGCCTTGCTCGGTGATGACGCTGAACGATCGCCGGCTCGACTTGCTCCGCCGGCTGTCGGCCGAGTACCGTCCCGAGTGCGTCATCGACCTGGTCTGGCAGGCGTGCCTGACCTACGATGTCGAGTCGCAGCGGGTCAAGACGATGGTCGAAAGGGAATTGGGGCTGCCCTACCTGCGGATCGAGACCGATTATTCGCCTTCGGACTCAGCCCGGATCGCGGTCCGCGTCGAGGCCCTCTATGAGACGGTGCGCGCCGGGCGCCCCGCGGGAGCGTCGGCCCGGTGAAATGCGTGGCTTATGTCAGCCCGATGGTGCCCCCGGAGTGGATCACCGCCCACGGCTTGGCGCCGTCGTGGCAGCAACTGAGAACCGTGCGGCGGGACCGCGACGGCGGCACGGTCCGAGGCGTGTGTCCGTATGCCGCGGCAGTCCTCGCCACCGCGACGGCCGAGTCCGGCGCGGCGGCCCTTGTTCTGACGACCACCTGCGACCAGATGCGTTATGCGGCGGCGATGGTCGAACGGGGCCGATCGCTACCGGTGTTTCTGATGCACGTTCCGGCCACGTGGCAGACTTCCGCAGCGCGGCAGCTCTACCGTGACGAACTCCTGCGGCTGGGACGGTTCCTCGTGCAGATTGGCGGCGCTGTGCCTGGGGCGGAAACACTTGCTCGCGTCGCGCGGCGGTACGAAGCAGTTCGCCGGCAGGTCGTCGAGCGGCGTGCGGTTCTAGGGGCGAGGGAATTCGCTTTGGCCGTGGCCGAAGTCCGGGGGTTTATTGACGAGGGTGGCACAAACGTCCGGGCGGCTATCACTCCGGCAAGGAATATCAGCATACCAACCCGAATCGCAAGCGAGGGGCCCTCGCTTGCGCTTCGGGTTAGTATTGGGCGTCTTTCTTGCCGGAATAATAAGAGCGGCAATGAATCGCCGCGCTCCAAAGTCCGATCCCCGGCTTGCTCGGAAACCGCGCAGACTCCGTCCGCCGGCATTCCCTTGGCCCTGCTTGGCGGCCCCCTGCTCGCAGACGACCACGGCATCCTCGATACCATCGAATCTCTCGGCGGCCGGATCGTCCTCGACGCCACGGAAAGCGGCGAACGCACGCTGCCGGGGCCGCTGGACGAGGCCCGACTGGCACAAGACCCGCTCGACGCGCTGGTCGACGCGTACTTCGGCAGCATCCCGGATGTCTTCCGCCGCCCCAACACAGCCATGTACGACTGGCTGGGCCGCGAGCTGCCTTCCCGCGGCGTGCGGGGCATCGTGTTTCGCCGTTACCTCTGGTGCGACCTCTGGCATGCCGAATTGCAGAGCCTGCGCGAGGCGAGCCCGGTGCCCGTGCTCGATCTCGATGCCGCCGGCGACGAGCAGAGCTCCGCGAACCGCACGCTGGCGAGGCTGGAAGCGTTCCTGGAAATGCTCTCCGGGGCCAGCAGCCTTGGCAAACGGCCCAGCTCCATCCGCCGTGAGGACGATGGCGCCGCCGGCGGCTGCCGCGACGATGCCTGTCTCCTGCGATTTGACCATCGACCATGACCAATTCCGCCTGCCGCATCACACTGGACGAATGGGACGTCCGCTACGAAGAACTCCGCAGCCGCGGGCTGCGCGAGCCGAGCTATGGCGGACCGTTGCGGCGGCACGTGGCCGACGGCGATCTCAGGCTGTTGAAGTTGCGGATGGATAATTCGGCCGCCGCCCTGCGCCTCTGGAATTTCCTGCTCAGCGAGGAGGACCGGCTGCGCGAGGCACACGCTCAGGGCAAGCGGCTCGTTGGAGCCATGAAAGACCTCGGCACCGTGCCGGTGATGGCCTGCTCGCTGCCCAACGTCGTCGCCTTTTGTCCAGACGGGGCGTGGTGGATTCCGTGCGTCATGGAGACGACTTCGCGGGTGCTGGCCCAGTCCGACGCGCATGGAATCGGCGAATCTTTCTGCCCGGTGCGGGCCATGCTAGGGGCCTTCCTCACCGAAGACCATTTCCCTCTGCCGGGGCTACTGACCTGCAGCGTCGGCGCGACGTGCGACGATGTCCGCGCGATCGCCCAGCGGATCCAACGGCTGGGTTTTCCGATCCTCTGGTGGGAAATGCCTCACCGGCGACCTCCCGAGCCGGGCGAACCGGCCGTGCGGCTTCCAGGAGGTTTTTCCGCTCCGGCAAGCCTGGTTGCGATGGTCCGGCAGGAACTCGGGCGGGTCCGGGAGGCCCTGGAGCACTACGCGGGCGAACCGCTCAGCGACGCTCGCTTGTCTGAAGGAATCGCGCGGGCCAACGCCGTCCGCCGCCGGCTCGCGGAGCTCCGCCGCATGGCCTACTCAGCCCGTCTCTGCCCGATGCCCGCACTGGAGATGCTCGTCGCCGAGATGCTCGCCATCCACTTCTGCTCGGACCAGGCGGAAGCCATCGAAGTGCTCGACGAACTCCTCGAGGAAGTCCAGCGGCGAGTCGCGGACCGCGTGGGTGTCCTGCCTGCCGATGCCGTGCGGGTCTTCTGGGTCAATCCGGTGGCCGACCTGCGCGTGATGAACCTGCTGGAAGACGTGGGCGGCCGGGTATGCGGCAGCGAATATCTCTTCTGCCATGCCCTGGACCCGGTCCCCGAGGATCTGCCGCCGATGGAAGCCCTGGCGCGCATGGCCCTGGCCGATCCCATGGTCGGCTCACCGGCCGATCGCGCGGGGAGGATCGCCGGCGACGCCCGGCAGTTCGGAGCGGAGGCGGTCGTCATCTCGCAAATCCCCGGGGCCAGCCACTGTGCCATGGAAGGAGCGATCATCGAGGAGATCGTGCGAGAACGGCTCGGCCTGCCGGTTGTCCAGATCGAGGTCCCTCCGATCACCGACGCCCTGGAGCCAACGTTGCGGACACGGTTGGAGGCGATCGTGGAAGCCAGCGTCGGTCGCCGTGCAGCGGCGGCCCGGCCCGGCCGCCTTGACGGGAGTCGAAGATGATCTGTGCGGGAGTGGACGCCGGTTCGCGGACGATCAAGGTGGTCCTGCTGGACTCCGAAACGCTTGCGGTCCGGGCAGCGGGGGTGGTCGATCAAGGCATTGAGCAAGATACGCTTGCCGAGCAGCTTCTCGACCGGCTGCTCGTCCAGGTCGGGATACCTCGCGGAGATCTGGGTCCGCTGGTTGCCACCGGCTACGGGCGAAAGCTGATCCGCGCGGCCGACACGGCCGTCACGGAGATCACCTGCCAGGCATGGGGAGTGCGGCAGGCAATGCACGATGTCCGCACGATCATCGATATCGGCGGGCAGGACAGCAAGCTGGTGCGGTTGAACTCCGAGGGGGCCGTGGCCGATTTCGTGATGAACGACCGCTGCGCCGCCGGC
>JABWBD010000156.1 GCA_013360685.1 Pirellulales bacterium | reverse complement strand
AGTCAACGCATGGTCATTCGTCATTGGTCACTTGCAGGCGGAGTCCTGGTCTACACAACAGCCTGGAACTCGTGTTGCATGAGTTACGGCGAGGCGCGAGGTTGTAAGTAGTTGGTGGCGAGCAAGTTGTGTGGAAACCGTTTGACGTAAGTGGATTCACTCTTTTGGGTCAAGTGTTGCATCGGTTCGGAGTAGTCCGGAAGGGTGAAGGACGAAGGATGACATGGGGAATCGTGGCTGCGCGTAAGTGCTATATCGGCCGGTAGAGGGGCGTTGCGTTGTGCCAAGAAAACGTGGGAGGGATGCACGAAGACCGCGACGGCCGGCGAGATACCGGCGGACGCGGCCCAGCAGGCGATCGTCCGGGACGGGAAGCTCGAAGGGGCGGGGCCGTCCGTCCGCGGAGCGTTCCCGGACGGAAGCGGCGGGCGCGGGGTCACCGGCGGTGAGATGACTGGGCGCAGCATGCTGCGCCAGCAAGCGTCGGCATCGAAGGCGGAACGCCCCTTCTCGGGGAAGAACCGCCACGCCCCCTTCGGCTCGCGCGTTTCGGCCTCGGTTAGGTAACCCGTGTCTCGCACAAACCGGCTGAACTGCCCGAACGTCACCTCATAAACACCCAGATAGTCAACCGGCCTGCCGCTTTCCAGCTTCTTGGAGGCCAATTGACATCAAGGCTCCGCGGACAGATACTCCGGTCCATTGGGTCTAAGACAACCTCTTGCAGGCATTAAGGGTTTTTGTGATGATGCCTCAGTCCGCCTCTCTTCGGATGGCTTTGTTGCTGCTCTGCGCCACCTGGAACGTCCGTGCCGAGGAAGTGCCGCCGGAAATGGCCCTTTCCAAGGATGCTGCCCAGGGACCGAAGGCACTGAGCGTTGTGCTGGAGAGCGCCTGGCGGCCCACGGAGGCGACGATCTCTATCCCGATCGGTGAAACGGCGACGTCCACGGCGCTCAAGGCGGCGCTGCCCGCGGTGCCAGAAGGGAAGATCGCGATCCTTCGACTTCGCACGCGCGTGGTCAGCGCCGGCTTCGGCGGATGGAACAATCTTCTCCAGATTCACATCAACGACACGCCGCTGGATGCGTTCACGAAGGACGGAACAGCGCGGATCCTCAATCGCAGCGACACCACGATGAGGACCTCCGATCCTCGCTACCCCAACGAGGCGTACTTCAAGAACGCCGGAGGAACCGGGGTAGGACTCCTGACCGCCTTCGGCCCCTCGTGGGACACACTGGAGCCGCGATTCCTTGCCGACCGCGAGGAGTTGCACTGGTATCTCTTCGACGTCAGCGACCTTGTCAAGTCCGGTGCGGAGAACACGCTTCGGCTGGTCAACCTCGCGCAGGCCAAGTGGTTCAAGAAGACGCCGGAGCAGTTGAAGGACTCGCCCTTGCTCGTGGCGAGCGTGGAGATCGGCCTTGCGGATATTTCCGTGCGCGACCGCTTCGCCGAGCAATACGACAAGGCGATCGGGGCCTTTCGCCCCGCGGGGCAGGTGCAGAGCAACGGCGTCGAATTAGCGGCCTCCACCGGCGGGGGGCTCCGCGTCCGCGCCGCCGGCGAGGACTACTTCTGTCGTGCGTCGTTCTCGGAACCGGGCGAAAAGATCCGCTTCAACCGCTTCGACCTGCCGCCCGCGTCGGGCTGGAAGGTCTCGGTGACGCATCCCGCACCCGATCGCCTCGTGATTGTCGGCGAGACGAAGAGTTATCGAATAACCCGGACAGCCGCACTCGACGGCGCGTTCATCCGGTTGGAAGACGCCGTGGAGAACCTCCTGAACGAACCCGTGGGGATGCTGATCCAGCACGAACTTATCGCCGGGACGCCTGCCGCGGCATGGCGGCTGTCCGGCCTGCCCAACCTGCCGGCCCATGACTGGACGTGCGACAATCCCACGCTCCACTTCAGCGGCGTTCGAACGGGGGTCGGCGTGGCCGTTCGCGACAGCGTGATGCGCAGTCAAATGTCCTCGACCGGAAGCCGACGCAAGCTCTCCTTCTCCAACGAGCACTTTGGCCTTGCCGCCGGCGCCCGGTACACCTTCCGATGGTCGCTCTACGTCGGCGGGCCGGACTTCTGGGAATTCCTCAACGCCGTCCGCCGCGACTGGGACGCCAACCACACCGTGCCCGGCATGTATGCCTTCTGGTATCCGGAGAGCGACGCCAACGTGCGCGCGGCGATGGAAAGCCCCGGCGCGCTGGGCGCCTATCTGAAGCGTAAGAAGATCGACGTGTTTGCCGTCTCTCCTTGGTTCGAGTACTACTACCCCAAAGAGGCATGGCAACCGCGCGAGGTCTACAAGAAGACCGTGCAGGAGACGATGGCGAAGATCAAGGCCGTCCGGCCCGACGCGAAGGTGATCGCCTGCCTGGAGACGTTCCTCTATTATCAGCCGGAGTCCTTCTTCCAGGGCACGCTGCCGAAGTTCTGGACCGACGCCAAAGGCGTTGTCCCGCGCGAGCAGGCCTCGCACGACTTCTCCCTCGGCACGGCCGGCACGAAGGTCATTGGCGCTACGCCGTGGGCCGACTCCGTCTTCCGCGACCCCAACGGAGACGTCGTCGTGGACCTTTACTACTCGATGCACTACAGGGACGGCGGCGCCAATCTCAAGCTCTTCCCCGTGCGGGGCAACTACTGGCATGACAAGTTCCTCGACGTCATCAACTACTGCATCCATGACTGCGGGCTTGACGGCGTCTACATCGACTCATTTACGTATTACACGAACCAGACCTACGGCCGCTGGGACGGGGCGACCGTGGATATTGACAGGGCGACAGGCCGCATCGTGAAACCGTATGCGCGGCTCAACCTGCTCACGCGCGACTCGCGGCGCGACTGGGTGAAGTCCGTCACCGACCTCGGCAAGATCGTCTACGTGAACGGCAAGCCCGACGTAGCCGAGGTGCAGGATTTGCCGATGGTGAGCTTCATGGAGGCGGAGTGGACGTTCGATCCGTTCGCCGAGCGACTCGAATCGCCGCGCGCCGCGCAGGTACAATTGAGTTCGCCGGTCGCGTTGGGCGTGCGCGCGCAGCGGTGGGATCCCCAGTATAAGACGCAGTACGCTGAAATCGTCCAGAAGGCCGTCATCGCCTATCTCCGCCACGGCGCGCTGTACTGCCACTACACCACGGAGATTCCGGAGCCGGGGCAACCCGGCGGCGGCGAGTACGGGATCCTGAACCACATGTATCCTTTCACGCCGGTCGAGTTGAACGAAGGTTTCGTGATCGGCAAGCAGCGCATCCTCACCGCTGTGTCGCGCACGTTCACGTGGCCCCGCCCAGAGAAGCCGGCCTGCCTCCGCTTCGGTCTGCGCGGCATGCCGGTGGAGGGCGGATTCGATCTCCAGAAGACCGGCGACGGCTGGACCGTAAAGGTCTCGCTCAAAGACTGGAACGAGACGGCGGTGATCGAGTCGGCGACGGAGTGACTGAGGAGCCTCTACTTGGTGAAGTCCACGGTCTGCTCTCCCTGAAACGCCGGAATCTGCTGGAACCGGTATTCCAGATCATCCGCTGCAAAGACACCAGCAACTATTTCTTCCCGAAACAGAGGATGCGGCCGTCTTCCGTGGTCACCAGCAACCGGCCCGCCGCGTCGGTGGCCAGCCCAAAGGAGACGGGCATGGCCGGCAGGGGCTCGGTCCACAGCAGGCTGCCGTCCGAATTGGCAAAGGCCGCCATGGCGTAGCACGGTTCCGACACGCCGGCTTCGGTCTTCATGCGGCCCGCAAACACCGCCGCGTCCTTGCCGAGCACAACCGCCTGGGCCAGTTCAAAGCAATCACTCTGCCACAACCTCTTGGGCGGGACCTCGGTGTGCCACAGATCCCGCGTCCAGCGGGAAGCGGATGCCGGATCGATTCGGGCGACATACTGCTCTCCACCGCGGACCGTGACGCCGTTGCCGTAGGCCTGGCACAGCGGTCCCGTGTAGAAATGCCCCTGCCAGTATTGTTTCGGGCTGTAGAGGATCCGGTCGTAGGCGACAACTCGGTCGCCGACGAGGAACAGATCGCGGCCGCGCGGAGCGGTGCAGAGCGGATCGGCAACCTCGTTGAGACAGCGGCCCGATCCGGCGTCGAACATGGCAGGCGAAACGGCGCTGCCGCCGGCCAGATAGAGCACGTCGCCTTCGAGCAGCAGATGCCCTTGCACGCTCACGCCCGGGTTGCCTTGGCCGGGGGCCAGTTGGCCGCAGGCGTCGTTGTGCCACCGGAGCCGTCCCGTCTTTGCGTCCAGGCTGTACACGTGCGTCCCATCGTAGCTGGCAATGCCTGCCGCCGCATAGAGGACGCCGCGATCGGCCAGCACGCCGCTGGCAACCGGCCAGGTCGACATCAAGCGGCCGTAGACGGGTATCTTTCGCTGGATCGGCGCGGCGCGGAACCGCCAATCGAGTTCCCCCGACTCGCGTCGGAACGCATACAAATAGCCGTCGCCGCTGCCCACGTAGACGCGCCCTGCGTGTTCGGTCGGCGGGAAGAAGACCGCGCCGCCGGTACAGGTCTTCCAGAGAGGCTTGCCGTCGTCGGTCGTGTAGCAGGCGACGGCACCGTCGCCACCGGCCACGAAGAGCCGCCCGCGGCACGTGACCGGGGCCGTTGGCTCGTTGATGCTGCGCGCCGGGAGCTGCCACATCGGCTTGATCTGCCGGGCGATCTCCAGCGGCGCCGACGAGCTCCGCCGGTTGTCGGCGCGGTAGGTCGGCCAGTCGCCGGGGAGTGGGGCGCCGAGAGGGTCGTCGACGGGGGACGCGGCGTGCTTGCTTCGATCCACTGCCGGTTCGAGGCGATCCGCCGCATCACCCGATCGGTCGGCGGCGACGCGGGGCGCGGGACCGAGCCCCATGAAGCCCACCAACGACAGGTTGCAGTCGCACATCCACGGCCCCCAGTAGAGGAGACCATTTGCCGCAATCACACCGCCGTGGCAATCGGGACGCATGACGGCAAAACGTTGAAGAGTCCTGTCGGCGACATTCAGCCGCATCGTACCGCGATTGCCGTGGACGCGGCAAAAGACGCTGTCGATCGTGCCCGTGGCCCGAGTGCAATTGCCGCGGTGGTACTCTAGATCGGCCAGCACTTCGCCGGTGCGTGGATTGAGCAGCTTGGTACTCGAGCGAGGGTACAGGTCCGGGGCCCCGCCGAGGGCATAGAGGCCCTCGGGCCGGGCAACGAGTTGCACGTTGCCGTCGGGCCGTTGCCAGAGCAGCTTGCCGCGATCCGCGGAAGCAGCCACGAGGTTGGTCCGTTGCGGCCCGGCGAACAGCAAGACGCCGTCGGCGTACATCAGGTAGGACTGCGTCGAGAAGCCGCGATGCCAAATCTGGTTCTTGGTGTGCTCGCCGATGGCTTCCAGCAACTCGCGGTCCGCGCTATTCCAGAGTTCCCCGCCAGTCCGTGCATCGCGACAGGCAAGGTAGCGGCGATCGCTGTAGAAGAAGAGCTTTCCGTCGGCCATGCATACAGCCCGGCCGTCCACGGGCTGAGGCTCGTCCTGCCTCCAGAGGACTCGCTTGGTGGGAAGTTCCGTGGCGAAAAAGGTCGCACCGCGGGCCCAAGACGCTTCCTCGCGATCGTACCCTTCGGTCATGGGCCGCCAAGGCCAGCCTGCCGAGGTCTTCTTGCCTCGGAGAGTTGCATCCCTGTACTCCTCGGCGCCGGTCATTGCGTAGAGCACGTCGCCGCACAGAGCCATCCATTTCCAGACCTTGCCGGACGCCTCCGGCGGCGCGACAATCTCGCCGGCAGGTTTTCCGCTTGCCGCGTCGAACAACTTGCAGGAGACGTCGTCCGCCAAGTAGAGCGTATACTCGTCCGCGATCATCGTATTGCGGTGAATGTTGAAGCCTTCCGTCAGCCCGCGCCGCCAGAGCACCACGCCGTTGTATCCGTTGAACGCCGCCAGGGTGTTCAGCCAGGGCCACTCACGCTCTTTGAATCCAACGTGGCCGAAGGCCTTGAACACTCGCCCGCCGGCGGCCACGGTGACCGCTGGAAGCGGCACATAGTAAGGCTCGGCGAGAAACTGCGACCGGTACGGCGCTTTGGCCTGGGAATCGGTCGACAGAGGATTGTTGTCCGGGCCGTGGTAGGGGTGGCTCCACGCGTCGACGCCGTCCGGCTGCGACTTGGTGACAACCTTCCCTGCGATCCATGCCTTGCCGCCCGGCCGCAGAACGCGGAGGAGTTCCAGTTCCGCTTCACGCGGCGTCTGTGCGGCGCAGGCGATCACCGCGTCGGCCAGTTGGTCCGCCAGATGGATCCGGCTCTTCGGCCCATGTTCCACGTAGACTCGGCGGTTCAGCAGCCCAGCGTCCTCCAAGGCCCGCCGCGCCGCGGCGGTGTCCTCCTCGTTGTCGAGTTGCAGGTACACGAGCAACTCGCTACGGCGGGCCAGTTCCATCGCCAGACTTGCTTCCCGATCGTCCACCAGCGCGGCGATTCCGCAGCGGCAATCGAGTTCGCGGAGAATCGCCTCAGCCGAAAGGCCGGCAGCCTGCAACGGGTGCACGGCTGATTGCAGGCCCAGGATTGCCCAGGCGAGCACGAGTGGGCGGACGAATGCTGGTCGGCACATGGCGGTGGCCCCTTTCGTCGGATGGTCGTCGCATCTTGAACGATTTCCCAGGCACGCGCCTCGACGGACCGCGCCGGGACGATCATGAGGGTACAAGACGCGATCGCAAAATGCAACTCGCCGGTTGCTTTCGACCGCTGCTCGGCCGGTTGCCGACAGGCCGATTCAGCGTTTCTCCGGCGAAAGACAGCTTCGCGGCCCCAGGCCGAGGTCCACTTCGGCCAGGCTGGGCGATGAGTACTCGACGTTGGGGTAGACCGACGTGATCACCACGCGCACCGCCACAGCCTCGACCGGCGCGAACCGCTCCACGTGAGCCGCGCCGGGGCGATTGGGAAGTTCGCCGTTGAACAATGCCGAGAACGTCGCTGCGTCGGCGCTCGATTCCACGCGGTAGGCCCGGCTGTTGTAGGCCGGGTGGTAGTTGCCTTGCACGATCCGCACGTAGTCGATCTTCTGCTTCCGGCGAAGCGTCACGGTGAGCGTCTGCGGCAGGGCTGAGCGATCGGGGCATAGCCAGGAGGTGTCCACGTCGCCGTCAAGCACGTTCTCGGCCGGATACTTCGTGTCGTTCCACTGGCTGGTGGCCTGGACCGCGGCGGGCATGGCTTTGCGACGGTCGGCCAACAGATGGTTCAAGCGGTCGGCCGTCCGGCGGACCCGCTCGGCTGCCTTCGGCTCCAAGCAGAGCTCCCTGCGAGTGTCAGCCAGGGCGCGGCGCATCAAGGCAAGCGTCTCCAGGCCGCGGGCGGAAAGCCCCGGCTCGGCCGCGGATAGCCGTTGCTCCATGCGATCAAGCTCCGGGGCCCGCTGCTGAACGAGCGCGGCCAACGCCGCGAGCCGGCTGCGCGGGACAATCGGTGCAGTCTCGGACCGCTCCATCTTGTCCTGGCCTTTCTCTGCCTCGTCAATCAGCCTGGCCAGGCATCCTCGCGGCCAGGGAGAGCCACCCGACAGGCCCTGGTCCTGACTCTGTGTCCGGATGAGATCGAACAGGCCCAACAGATCGTCGGCCAGATGAGCGGAGGCATCGGGGCCAAAGAAGCGTTTCGACAACCGGCAGCGCAACGCCTCGGCCGACATGGCAGGTGTCCAGCAATATTCGCGGTAAGCGAAACGGGTTACCGCGTAGGGGATCGCGTCGACCGGATAGGGGACGTCCTCGCTATACCAGGATGCGCTGCAGAAGCCCGGCTCCAGTGCCGGACAGAACCCTTGGCAACCGGCCTCCTGCGACCGGCGGATCCACTGCCCGATGTCGGATACCGAAAGCCGGTAGTACTGCGTCCATTGGAGCATGTTCGCTGAGAAATTGCGCAAGGGTTGCCGCCCGTCGGCCGACGGAAAATCCCAGTTGCCCCGGCAGACGAGCCAGAAGAGGCGCGGGTCGTGCATTTGCCGGATGCCCTGGTAGAACAGAACGTCGTCGCTGTGCGCTGCGTTGCTCTCGTCGCCATAGCCGACGGTGCTGATGAAGATTGCCTCGGGATTGCGGCGCCACACTTCCGCCGTGAGTTCTCGGAGAAATGAGAGTTCCGCCTGCCCGTACTGCCTGGAGCCTCGTTCGTCCAGCCGCCGCTGGCAGACCGGGCAGAGGCATGGACCGTACTCATCGCGGATCTCGAGGAAGAAACCGTCGGCTTCGGGGAAGGCGTCCAGCATCTCCAGCAAGTACTCCCGGTTGAGCTTGCGGGCCAGCGGATTCGACGGGCACATGCCGCCCGATCCGGCCGCACACGTCTCGGGATACTTCTTGGCCAGGTTGTCCACGCCAAACCAGGCGAAGATGCCCGAGCCCAACAGGAAGCGGAGCCCTCGTTGGTGAGCGTGACGGATCATTGCCCGAACGTCGTCCACCCCGATCTTTGTTTCCGGATACACGACCGATTCGGGCTGCTTCTGCGAAGGAAACAGCCCGGAGAGCCAGAACATCACCACGTTCATGGAATCGGCGGACATGGTATCGAAGATGTGGCGCCAGTCGTTTCGGGTGTAGAGGTGGGTCTTTCCCCAGCAGGCCAACGTGTAGTTTCCCCGAAGGGCAAGCGCCGGGGCCTGCACCGTCTTTTCCGCCGAAAGCGTGACCTGATCTCCCGACGCCTGAAGGTTGAGATCCACCAGGCGGCCGGCTCCATAGAGCACTCCCCGATCGCTGCCGCCGATGAGGAGCATTTGCGGCCCGTGGCGCGTGGCGGCGATCTTGGCGACATACCCCTCGTCGCCCATCGCCGCACACTCGGAGGGGGTCAACACGTCGGCGGCCGCCGACTTGACCGACAGAACGAGCGAGCAGCCCTCGGGATTTCCCTCGATGAGCTTCGGCCGTCGGCCGGACAGCCTCTCGACGCCTTGCTGCATCACGGCAGCCGCGTGGAGCAGGATGGCGGAGGCCCGGGGCGGAACACAGATCGCCCCGGCCGTTGTCCCGTCGCACAGCGTGATCTTCGACGGTGCGTTGGCCAGGGCGGCCACGGCAGCCACGGCGGGACAAGAGCTCCAGATCACTGCAATCACCACCACTCGGCAAGCACGGAAATCGCGACGTCTTCCTGCCCGGTTCACGGTCCACTCCTTTCTATCCTGTCACTATCATGGGCCTTCTTGCTGCCAGGACGCAGGACCCTTTCACGTTGCCGGCCCGTATAACCTGGTTTATTCGCGGGCCCCGGCGCGTTCGCCGCAGAGTGCCAGATAGTAAGTG
This sequence comes from Pirellulales bacterium, assembly GCA_013360685.1. Taxonomy (GTDB): domain Bacteria; phylum Planctomycetota; class Planctomycetia; order Pirellulales; family Thermoguttaceae; genus JABWBD01. The sequence continues at coordinate 7,413 of JABWBD010000156.1, read as the reverse complement.
CGAAGCGCAAGCGACGGCAACTCGTTACGAAGCCCTCGCTTGCGCTTCGGGTTAGTGTGGGGTCGTGAATCATCCGGGTTAATTCGTATCGAGTCTTCGTGATCCTACGCGTTTTGCCCGATTCGCTGCGAGTTCACCACGGGCGCTCTGTGACCTCGGGGGCATCGACAAGCGAGCGGAGCGAGGTCAAGAGATCCTCAATCCCTTGCCTGCCGTCCTGGGAGCGGAAGCGGATCTCACCGCCCGAGAAGGAGCCCTTTCCACAGCGGGCGCCGCCTGCCTCGAGGATCGACCGATCGAACATCCGCTCGAACTCATGGTAATCGGACACCAGCGTTGCCAGATCCTCAATAATTGGCTTCAGCAGCAGGCGTCGTTGCTCCGCGTCGGCACGGCGGATCTCGGGCCACTGCCGGGCGAGGCGGGCCAAGACCAGGATCCGCCGGCCGAGCGTCTCGTAGATGTGGACGTCGTGCAGCAGGAAGTCGACGGTCGATCGGTTGCGGCGGGCTTCCTTCTGCCACGGCTCGAGCACGCCCCGGGCGCGACCGCACAATTCCAGGAGCTTGTCGGCCTGTTCGGTCCGTTCGGGGCATTTTTCGACGTCGGCAATCGTTTCCGCCGGCGGTGCTGCCAGGCGGGGCTCGGCATCGCGGCTGTCGTCCCAGAAGAGCTGCTCCTTGACGGTTCCCAACGGGGCGTGCCAGGCGACAATCACCTCCTCGGACAGGTTTTCTCCCTCCAGCCCAAACCAATGCCGTGCCAGGCGGCGGCGGAAGTCGTCTTCCGACGCGGCGCTGGGATTCCAAGCGCACTGTGCGCTGTAGAGGAGGGCGTAGAAATTCAGCTCGAACATGTTTCGGCCGCCCCAGATCCCGTGGCACCAGGTGCAGGTGCACTCGCCCGGGATCTTGCGTTCGGCCGCCGCGCCAAGAAAACCGCGGATGTTGCCCAGCGTGGTGTCGAAATCGTTCGGCCGGCTGTAGTACCGGGTGACGGCGGGCGTGGCCCAGACATTCCAGAACCCCAGCTTCTGCAACTGCTCCAGGCTGGGATAGCTTCGCTGGTTGCCGTAGTGCCAGTCGAAAATCGCGATGTCCTTGGACAGGCGGTCGGCGGCCTCTTCCGTGAATCCCTCCTCGTGGCGCCAGATCATCGTCTTCCGGTTACGCTGGGCGAGCATGCCCTGGAGCCGCATCATATGCTCCGCGTACAAGCCCGGCTTGCCGATCTCGTCGGCCCGTGCCTTGCACTTGGGGCATTTGGCAAATCCATGGCCGAATTCGTCGCCGCCCACGTGGATCGCGTGGGCGTAGGGGAATGCCGCGGTCAGCTCGTCGTAGAGGTCGCCAAGGAACTCGAACACCTGCGGGTTGGACGAACAGACAACCCCGCCCGACTCGCCCAGGTGAGCCAACTGCGGGTGCGCCAAGTAGCTCGCATGGGCCAGCGACTGCTGCTGCGTGCTGGGCGATTGGGAGACAAAGCTCTGGCCCTGGCGGCCTAAGGCGGTCGGGCGAAAGGCGTACTGGACAACCATGCGGCCTTCGGCGGGCAAGACCAGCGGACCGACCTCCAGGCCGGCGCGCTGCCATTGGCCTGCTGCACTGGTAACCAACCGCCCGCCGGCAGACTGGGCCTGAGGACTCAGCGTCAGCAGGGGGTTGTCGACCGGTCCATCGAATGACTCGGCGAACCATTGCAGGTCGTCGGACGCAAGCAACGGCGATGCGACGAGGATCGCTGCAACGAAGACTGCCGGCGCGCCCCAGATGCAAAACGGAGACTCTCTCATGGATGATCGCTCCCCTTGAAACGATTTGGCACGGCCGGCGGCGCGCAAGCACTTTGTCCGCCGGAACGGCGCTACTTGGCAAGCAGCCTGGACGGCCGAAGGACACAACGGTCCCCGAAGCTCCGCCGCCGCTTGCTCCATCGGCCTCTTGATAGTTCTGTGCTTGTCCGGTGTCAAGGATTCTGAGGTTGGGGCATTGGGGGAAGAAAGAGAACTCGCTCGCCGGAAAGGCGGACTGTTGACGCGAGGACTCTGCCCATCCACAATAACGCCCAGGTTGTCTGGAGAGGGAGCCGCGAGAGCCTTTCGTCAGCGTGGCGTTTCCCTAGTTGGACAGCGCCACTTTGGTGGTTCTGATGTGCCGTAACTGCTGACACCGAGACGACTTAGGCCGCCTCCGAGCTTGCTCGGTGGAGCCGTGATTCTGCACTAGCTGCGCCCGATCAAACAGTCCTCCGCTTCCTTGCCCTGCCGCCGCCCCCGCCGCTTCGCGGCGGGGGCGGCGGCAGGGCAAGGAAGCCATTCTCTGGACCTTGTCGTAGTGCACAATCATCGCTCCACCGACCAAGGTCGGCGGGGGCGGAAGTGATTGCCATTTTGTGTGTTACATCGCTCCTACCATACGAAGTGGCACTGTCCAACTAGAGAAAGAGCTTTTCTTAATGGATGCCATAGAAACTACAACTGGCCGTGTCGCGTCGAAACGATCCTGGCCCGCGTTGATTTGGATTCCCTGGTTGTGCATTGCGGCGTCCGCAGCGACTGCGTCGGGCGATCCCGCGGATGCCGGCGGGAGCTCGGGACGCATCGTGTTTTCCAGCGATCGGTCCGGGCCGTGGCGACTCTGGACCGCACGTCCCGACGGCTCGGAACTCCAGAAGCTGGCCGAAGCCGGACCCGACGAGTATGACGTCGATCCGGTCTTCAGTCCGGACGGGAAACGCATCCTGTTCACCTCGACGCGGGGCGGGAAAACGGGGATCTGGATCTTCACGTCCGAAAATTCCAAACTGGAACGGATCTGCGACGGCGACCAGGCGGAATGGTCTCCGGATGCACGAGAGATTGTCTTTCGCCGCGAGGAGCAGATCTGGACCCGCGAGATGACCAGCGGGCGGGAAAACCGCATCAGCCCTCAGGACTGGCCCCATTGTTCCGGGCCGGCATGGAGTCCCGACGGCCGCAACATCGCTTTTGCCTGCCGCTGGGAATCCGGAAACGCCATCTTCCTGGTCGCGCCTACCGGCGGCAAGCCGCAGACGGTCTACGACAAGCAAGGGGCCTGCGAGCCTCACTGGTCGCCCGATGGAAAACGCCTGGTCTATGAAACCGAGACGCACATCGCCACGATTGGCCCTGATGGAAAAAAGAACCGGCCGGTGACCTACTTCGGCGGAGTGCAGCGCTACGGGCGGTTCAGTCCGGACGGGAAGTGGATCGTCTACTGCCAGGGCGTCTCGGAGCGCGGGCCGTGGGAATTGTACCGGATCGCTGCCCAAAGCGGCACTCCGGCGCGAATCACCGAAGGCGGCTCCGACATGAATCCGGATTGGAAATAAAGGCTGCAACTGTCTCATGGATATCGCCTGAACGACTACGGAGCCTCACATCCGCCATGAAACGCCTCTTGGGTCTCGCCGTGATGGGGTGTCTGGCCGCTATCCCACTGCATTGGGAGCGGGCACGCGCGGCCGACGCATCGACATCGCCGGCCGTGGCGATGTTCGATACCGGCGAGTCGGCCGGCCAACCGTTGCCCCTCGACAAGCCTGACTCGACATCGGGATGGATTCTCGTCCCTGAAGACCAGACCGCGCACCCATTCGTCGGAGACGCGGTCGTCCGGAACGACCGGCTCACCCTCGTGCTTCGCAAGCGAGGCGGCCTTGCCGAGGTGTATTCGCACACGGACGGGGGCTTGAAGCAACGGGCCGTGCTTTCCCCGATCCATGCAGCCGCGCGCGGGACGGCGGAACTGGCCGGGCTTCAGATCCTGGAAAACAGTCCGGCCGCCGCGGTGCTGTCGGCGAGCGTCCGGACTGCCGGCGGCAATATGTGCCGATTGAACTACCGCCTCACCGTGGGCCAGGCCATCGTGGAGATCCAGCCGGGCGCGGGAACGGATCGCCTCCTCGTGTTGGCGGAGAGCCGCTACGCGCTGGTCCCTGATTTTCTTGGCGACGATATGGTGTTTTCGGCCGAGGCGACGGCTCGCCCTCGCCTGCGTCTGCCGACCGAGAACCTGCTGCTGGGTTTCCTCGACCGGGGCAGTGCCCAGTTGATGTGCGTTTGGCAGTCGGGCCGCCAGGGCGCCGTGGCAGTACGTTCCGCTCCAGACCGGCCGGCGGCGTTCCGCGGCTTTGAAATCGAGGCCGCTCAAGGCAAATCCCTCTGGATCGCGATTCTTGAGGACCCGCATCTCTGGCATGAACAGACCGTTTCGGCCGAGAACGCCCAGGCGGAAATGACGCTGGCCTGGAAGCCCCCGTTCCCGGCCAAGTGGCGGGCCGATCTGGTCAACGCGGACGGCCCGGGCAGATCCTGGTATTTCCGATCCGCAAACGACCCGGGAGAAACGCCGTCTCCGGCAGTCGACGCAGGCGCGCCCTGTTGCCTTGATGCCGATCGCGCTGTGGTTCGCCTCCGCCAAGGCGGCTTCGTTTCCGCCGGCTGGTCGTTTCCCTGCCCAATGCTCGTCTACGCCATTGATCGCAGCCAGGCAACGCCGCTGACCACCTGGTGCCCGATCGACGTGCTGCGAAACACGCTCGGCGTTGGTCCCTGTCAGTACATTCTGCAGACCGAAGGTCTGGCCTCGGATTCCAATCCGACCCCCGACAACGTGATGACCTGGGTCGAGAAGCAATTTCAACGGAAGAAGCAGAAGAAAGCCCGCGATGAGATCCGGGACATGCTCGATCAGATGGTCGGGCATGTGCGGCACGCGCAAGCAAGAATCGGCGTATACGCCGGGTTGGCCGGGCAGGTCCGCGCGATTTGCCAGGAAGCCGGCCAGGACCAGCAGGCCGTGGCAGGGAAGTTGGCGGGAACGGCCGACCGGTTGGAACAAGTTGCGGCGGGCGCACAGCCGCAGGACCTTCCGGAACGCGCGGGCCGGCTCGCGACAGAGATCGCGAGCCTGATCGATCGAGACAACAGCCTGGCCGACTGCCAAAGGATCGGCAGAGAGATACGGGCGATCGGGGCTGCGCAAGATCGCGCCCTCTCCAACAGCCGGATGACCGTCCGCTGGCTGAGGCAATCGGCAGCCATGATCGCCGAAGACGATGCGTCGGCTGCCGAACTGGCAAGAAAGGTCCAAGTGCGGTCCGAAAAGATTCTCCAATTGCAGTAGCTCGTTATCCCTCGAGGAGGTTGCAATGTTCTCGAAAACTCGTTGCCTGTGGCCGATCCTGGCAGTGGTGCTCTTCGTTTCGCTCTCGGGCGACGCGGCAGCGGCGGAGCCGCAGCGCAACGCCCGCGTGGCGAACCTGTTTGGGAATGCGGGTTTTGAAGAGGGCAGGGAGGAATGGCAATTGGACCAGGGCGGCAAGACGGTTGCACGCTTCTCAGTTGATGACCGGGACGCCGGCGCGGGCCAACGAAGCGCGGTGCTGGCCCTCGACAAAGTCGACTCGTGGGGGGTGCAGTTTGGGCAGCGGATCGAAGCCCCGGCCGTGGGAAAGACGTACACATTTGCCGTGCTGGCCAAGAGTGTCAAGGAACCGGCGGCGATCCGGCTGGAGATCGAACGCCGTGCCGATCCCTACGACCGCGCAGCCGCCAGCAGCCGGTTCGATCTCAGGCCGGAGGCCTGGCGGGAATTCCATGTCACCTTCAAAGTTGAAAAAGCGTTTCCCGAGGGTTGGTTCGCCTACGTGAGCTGCCAGCAATCCGGCGCGGAGTTTCGCCTCGATATGCTCCGCCTCTACGAAGGCGAATACGTGCCCTACCAGCAGGTGGAGAAGGAGGAGATGGCGGCCATCGAAGTCGCGCTGTTCGATACGCGCGTCTCCTCCCCCACACCGCTGTCGGGCAAGGCCATCGCGGAAGGCTCCCGTTGGATTCGCGTCCCGGAAGACAGCGAGCAGCCGTTTCAAGGTGACGCCGTGGTCCGCAACGACCGCCTCGCGCTGGTCCTCCGCCGCGGCGCGCCTAGAGCGGAACTCTTTTCCCAAGGCGCCGGCGGCTTTCTGCCGAGAGCCGTATTGACGCCCGGGGGCTCGCAGCCGGATGCCAGGATTGCCTCGCTGGCCGTCGTGGAGAACAATCCCGGCGAGGTCGTCTTGGATGCCTCGTTCCAGTCCGCGGACGGCACGCAGTCCGGACTCCGCCTAGCCGTGGCGCTGGGGCAGGCCTTCGTAAGGACCGAACCGCTTGGGAAGACGCCGGGGTTGGACGTCGAGGCCCCATGCCGCTTTGTCGTCTTGCCCGACTTCTTCGCCGACGACATCGTGGTCGATGCGACCGGACTCTCCGTCCCCACTGCGGAAATCCCCAGTGAGAACTTTTTGTTGCACTTCTTGCCGAACCGGGACGCCATCGTGATGACCGTTGCCAACAACCGTGGGCAGGACGCTCGAGTCGAGCTTTCCGGGGAGGGCCCCCAACGGCTGATCCGGCGAAGCGGAATGCAGTACGGCGAGCGAGGCAAGATCTGGGTGGCGATGATCCAAGGGGAGGAGATCTGGCGCCAGCAGGAGGTTCGCACGGAGGACGCGGGGAAGATCCTCAAGATGCAGTGGACGGCCCCTTTTCCCGCCCAGTGGCGCGTGGACTGGACCCTGTCCGACAAGCTGACGAGCAGTTGGGAAATGGCCTCGGAGCTGAAGTCGGGAGAGTTTCTCAAGCCCGGTTGGTTCGGCAACCCGGACACGCTCCCCAGCGATCGCCGGCGCTGGACGACCGTACTCGGGACGTTCCCCTATCCCTGCTGGCTCGATAAGGCTGGCCAGGGGCACCTCCAGCCGCTTGCCAGGGCGCTCCGCTTCCAAGGCCCCGCACTGGTTTATCCCATCAACCGCGTTCGCCAGACGCCGCTCTCGGAGTTCACGGTGGTCGATCTGGTGAGGGCCACGCTGGGAGTCGGCCCCTGCGAGTATATCCTCGATGTCGAAGGGCAGGGTGCTACGCGAAAAGGCCGCGCGACCTGCGCCACGCGCGATACCCTCAAGGCGATCTACGCCGCCAAACAGCAGAAACAGAAGCGGGCGGAGATCGAACGGGTGCTCGAGGAAGTGGTCGTCTTCGTCAAGCATATCCGCGGGCGGATCGACGACTACGTTGATTTCGGCCGCCAGATGCTCGCCTACCTCCAACAGCAGAGGCAATCGCATCCGGAACTGGCGGAGTTCCTTGCCGAAATGGAGACTTCCACAAAAGCCATCGACTCGGCTTTCGAGCAGCGCAAATCCCAAATTCAGACTCCGCAGTACGTGGTCGACCTGACCGACAAATTCCGACGCACGTTGCTCGACTACGACGGAGGCGATGCCCTGGACCGTTGCACGGAGATCACCCACGCCATCGTCAACGTGGGCGGCAACCAGGACGAGCTCGTGGGCGAATGCCGCAGCGCCGTGAAGGTGCTGCGGCAACGGGCCGGGTTGGCGATGGCC
>JABWBD010000155.1 GCA_013360685.1 Pirellulales bacterium | reverse complement strand
GAGTTCTCTAGGCCGGTTCCCGTTGGAAAACCGCCCGGCCGTGCGCGCGGAGGTTACCGGCCGGCTGGACCACGGCGACCACGTGGTGGAAAAGCTCGTCTACGAGAGCCTGCCCGGACTTTACGTGACCGCCCTGGCCTATGTGCCCAAGAAACTGTCGGGCCGTGCGCCGGCCGTGTTGTGCCTCAACGGCCACTGGCCCCAGTCCAAGGCCACGCCCGATATTCAGCGCCGCTGCGCGGGGCTGGCGCGGATGGGCGTGATCGCCTTCTGCCAGGACGTTGTCGGCGCGGGGGAGCGCGCGCCGGCCAGCGGAGATCCGCCCCTTTGGTACCACGGCGGCTATCGCGGCGCGGCCCCCTGGATCGTGGACCGTTCGCTCTTGGGCTACATTCTCTACGAGTGCATGCGCGCCGTCGATTATGTGGCAGCGAGGCCCGACGTCGATCCGGCGAGGATTTTTTGCACCGGCGCGTCGGGCGGCGGCAAGCAAAGCCTCTTTCTGGCCGCGCTCGACGACCGCCTGGCCGGCGCCGTGCCGGTGTGCTACGTGAGCAACTACCAAGTCCACATGGGAGCGACGGCCTGCGTCGGCGAAGTGCCCTTTGGAGTGCTGCGGTATACGGACCAGTGGGAAATCCTGGCGATGCACGCCCCTCGCCCGGCGCTGTGCATTGCCGCTTCCCGCGACAGCGAGGTTTTCCAGCCCAAACACATGGCCGACGCGGTGGACAAGGCATCGCGGATCTATGCGCTCTACGGCCGGCCGTCGCTCGTCCGCGGCGAAGTGGTGGACAGCGGCCACGCCTACAACCGGCCCATGCGCGAGCTGCTCTACAACCATCTCGCGCGCCATCTGCTGGGAGCGGCCGAGCCGCGGATCGTTGAGCCCGACGATCTGCCCGTCGAGTCGGAGGAATCGCTCCGCTGCGGCTTGTCGCCCGAGAGCGAGTCGCTCGGCTCTCTCACGTTCCGCCGCGCCCGGGAAATGGTCGAAGCCATCCCGGCCCCCGCCGACGCCGCCGGCTGGTGCGCACAGAAGCAGGCGATGCGCGCCCGCCTCCAAGGCGAAATCCTGGGCGCGCGGCCCGACCGCACCCTCTTCCGCCCGTCGCGGGTGCGGACCCTCGATTTCCATGGCCATCGCGTCGAACACTGGATCTTGGAGACGGAGCCTGGGCTGCCCTTGCCGGCGGTGCTGGCGGTCCCGAAATCCGCACAGCCCGGCCGGAAGCAGTCCGCCGTGGTTCTCGCCGACGAACGGGGCAAGCAGTTCGCGATGGAGCGAGGGCTCTTCGAACGTCTCTTGGACGCCGGCTGCGTCGTTCTGGCGATCGACCTTCGAGGGTTGGGTGAGACGGCCGGCACCGTGCCGAGCTACCCGGGCGCCCACGACTACAACCTAGCCAATTACTCGCTGTTCTGCGGCCGTCCGATGTTCGGCATGTGGGCCTACGACCTGGATGGCGCCGCGGATTGGCTCGCGGGACGCGAGGAGGTCGACGCATCCCGCATCGTCTGCGCGGGACGCGGCATCGTCGCCCTCTCCGCCGCGCTGGCGGCGGCCGGCAACGAACGGATCCGCGCCGTGGTTGCCGAAGAAATGCTCGACACCTGGGTTTTCCCGGAGCACTTCCGCGAGATCGGCCTCTCCTATTTCGTCCCCAAAATTCTCACGGTCGGCGACACGGATCACCTCGCGGCTTGCGTCGCTCCCCGGCCGCTCGTGCTCCTCAACCCGGTCGATGGACAGCGCCGTCCCGTGGATCCCGGCGCCGCTGCGCGCACGTCGTTCGCCGAACGGGTCTTCTCGATCCTCGGCAAGCCCGGCAACTTCGTACGGACGCGCACCGAACCCGACCGCGTCGCCGACTACGTGCTCCAGGCCGTTCGCTCCGCCGGTGGTTGAAGGCCGGCCGCCGGCCGGCAGTCCGGCACGGTCGCTGTCATTTCCTTTGCCTGGCGGCGGCCGGTGATTGGAGTACCTCGGCCATGGCGCGGGTCATGAGCCGTTCGGTCATCGGCGCCACCCAGCAATAGTCGTCGTTGTAGCCGTCCCGCCAGCACCGGTCCGTGGGAATGTAGCCCGGCGCCCCTTCGCCGAAAGCGGCGGCCATGACAAACGAGTCGGGCCGCAGCCTCTGGGCCGCGAGCTGGTAGCCGACAAACGACTCGCCGGGCATGATCAGGAACTGCGCGGCGCCGTGGTTGAAGTCGAGACAAGGCAGGTCGACCGGCTGGCCCGCTTCCACCCGCTCTCGCCAACTCATCCCGAGGGCCGCGCTGATCCGCTGCCAGCGGCCTGCCTTTTCATCCGCCAGGATCCGCTTCATCTCGTCCGGCGCAAACTTGCCTCCCTCGCGCGCCGGCAGCCGCATCTCGGCGACGCGGAATTCGATGCTCTCCAGGGGACGGCGCACGGTCGCCTTCCACGCGCCGAGCATTCCCTGGTAGAGCCGCTCGGCGAGGATCGGCCGATTGGCCGGATTGCCGTCGTTGTATTTTCCCGCGGTCGTGTCGCCGGCACAGCCCGAAAAGTAGATCTGCAGCATATCGGGGGCGTCCGCTTGCCGCTTCGTCCTGGCCATGCCGGGAAAATCGGCCGATACGCCGCCACGGCCGTAGTAGCTCATTGGGTGCACGGCATAGCAGCTCCAGGCCAGCACGGGCCGGTCGCCGTCCCAGAAGCTGATCGTCTTCAGCCAGGGATCGATCTCACCCTCGGGAAAATCGCCGAACTCGTTGCCGCTGGCGCTGCCCCGCCCCCAATGGACCTTGCCGTCGGGAGTCTCGATCCGCCGGTTCGACGCGATCTTCTCGACTTTGGCCTGGCCGAGGCCGAAGTGGGTCACTCGGCGCGTGGAACCGAGCGATTTCCGCAGCGCGTCGGCCGTCCGCAGCACGGCCGCCTCGTGGAACTCTGGGTCGCAGTTCCAGCCCTTGCGTCCGTGCTGGTCGAGCAACTCCTGGGCCCGCAAGTCGCAGATCGGCGCATCGTGCTGGTGGACGCAGGCCAGGAGCACGCACCGGCGGTCGGCGCCCGCGGCCTCGGCGAGCCCGTCGCGCCAGCGATCGTAGGAGCGGTTGTTGCACTGGCACCAGTCCAGGGCAACCACCACAATCGGCTTGCCGGCCCCGGTGAGCACGAACCCCTTAACGAAGAGGGGATCGACGATTTCCTTCGCGTCTTCCACGGCGCCGCCGACGCAGGCATGGCCGAGGGGAATGGTGACGTCGGCTTCGAACGTGGCGACGTGGAACTCGGCGCCGCGCGCGGAAACGGCAAGTCCGGGCAAGACGGCAAGCAGGCCCGCAACGGGCAAGAACACGGCGGATTTCATCAAGCGCTCTCCTTATTGAATTTTGGCACGGATCGTGCGACCGGCTTCTTACGCCTGTTTTACCAAATGCCCATGACAGCCGCGACCATCTCTGTCAGAATAGTGAGACCCAACGCCAACACCCCTCACGGCTCTCCGGACCCTCCACCATGAACGCCCTCGACTATGCCATCATTGTCCTCTACTTCGTCGTTGTCATTGGAATCGGTTTCTGGTACCAGCGACGTGCGGCCAGGAACCTCGACAGCTACTTCCTCGGCGGCAAGAGCATGAACTGGCTCATGCTCTCCATGGCCGGGGCCATGTCGAACTACGACATCAGCGGCACCATGTGGATTGTCACTCTCATCGCCCTGTTCGGAATGAAGTCCATGTGGAACCACTGGATGTGGGGGTTCCTGATGGGAGCTTTCTTCATGGCGTTCATGGGCAAGTGGGTCCGCCGAAGCGGCGTGATGACCGGCGCCGAGTGGATGCTCACCCGCTTCGGCAACCGCCGCGACGGCCGCGCCGCGCGCACCGCCTACAGCCTCATGGCCGTCGTCACGCTGACCGCTTTCACCGGCTATGCCTTTCAAGGAATCGGGAAGTTCACCGCGGTCTATATCCCGACCGGCCTGCCGCCCCAAGCGGCCGCCAACGTCTGCGCCGTCGGCATCTTCGTGCTGACCACTCTGTACGTACTGCTCGGCGGCCTCTACAGCGTCGTGGTCACCAACGTAGTTCAGACCGCGATCCTCACCGCCGCCAGCGTTGTCATTGCCGCCGTGGCCTACATGGCGGTCTCGCCGGAACTCCTCGCCCAGAAACTGCCGGAAGGCTGGGCATCGCTCGCCTTCCCGTGGCGGCTGGAGAACACCGCCGCTCTTGCGGGAACCGGCTACGCGGGCTATGAACTCTTCGGGGCCTTGGTCGTCGTCTGGGTGATCAAGGGGCTCTTGCTGAACCTGGGCGGGCCGGGACAAATGTACGATTTCCAGCTCTTCCTCGCCACGCGCGACGCCCGCGAAGCCGCCAAGGTCGGCGCGGCATGGAGCGGGTTCCTCGTCGTCCGCTGGGCCATGGCCATGGGCATCGCGCTGTTGGCCGTGATCGGGACCGAGAACGTCAGCGACCCCGAACGGATGATGCCGATCGTGCTGCACCAATACTTGCCGATGGGTTTCCGCGGCCTGGTCATCGCCGGCCTCTTCGCCGCGTTCATGTCGACCTTCAGCGCCACGGTGAATTCCGCCGCCTCCTACCTCGTCCGTGACTGGTGGCAGCCACTCTCCGGCGCCGGGGCAGACAGCAAGTCACTCATCTGGGCGAGCTACGCCTCGACGCTCTTTGTCGTCCTCGCCGGAACGGTCATCGGACTGAGCGTCCCCTCGGTCGGCCGCATCTTCAGTTGGATCATGATGGAACTGGGGGCCGCATTCGTGATTCCCAACGTGCTCCGCTGGTTCTGGTGGCGGCTGAACGGTTCGGGCTATGCGATAGGAACGCTCGCCGGCCTGCTCGCGGCCATCGCCGTTCCCTTCCTGCCCACGGAACAGCCGCTCTTTGTGACCTTTCCGACGATCTGCGCCGTGTCGCTCATCGGCTGTCTGGTCGGCACCTGGCTGACGCGACCGACCGACCCCGAAGTCCTGGTGACGTTCTACCGGACCGTCCGGCCGTTCGGCGCCTGGGGGCCCGTCCGGGCGCAGTCCGGTTTTTCCACCGACCAACTCAATGCCCCATCCGAAAGTCCGACACTGGCATTGCTCAATGTGCTTCTGGGCGGCACGGCGGTCCTCGGCGCCTACCTGGCCCCGATGTACCTCGTTGGGCATTGGCACGTACGAGCGATCGCCTGGTCTGGGGTCACGGCGCTGTCCGCCGTGGTCCTGTACTTCACATGGTACCGGACCTTGCCCGAGACGGAGCGGGAGACACGATCGGACGATTGGGAGCAGGCAGAGCCTGCAAGATAGTGCGTGCCCAGGCGGAGCCTGGGCACGAGAACAACGTATCGCGGAGAAAGCGGAACGTGGCACATAAACTGATCTGGATGGCATTGGCCGGCGCACTCGGAACCCTCTTGCGCTACTGGCTTGCCGGCGTGGTCCAGAACGCCGTTGGCACCCTGTTTCCCTGGGGAACCGCGGTGGTCAACCTGACCGGCTGCCTGCTGTTCGGTCTTCTCGTGGCCGTGCTCGAAGGCCGCTTCGCCTTCAGCGGCGAAACCCGTATAGTCCTGCTGACCGGCTTCATGGGAGCGTTCACCACGTTTTCCACGTTTGCCTTTGAGACCGAGCAGTTGCTGGAAAGCTCGGAGTGGGCGCTGGCCGCGGGCAATCTGACGCTCCAGAACCTCGTGGGGCTGGTCGCGCTGTTCCTCGGCCTGACCCTCGGACGTCTCATCTGACCCAAGGAGACACACCATGATCAAGCTTCCTGCCGAAGCCGAACTGTTGCGGGTTTTCATCGGCGAGAGCGATCGCTACGGCGGCAAACCGCTCTACGAAGCCATTGTCCTGGAGGCCCGCAGCCGCGGGATGGCGGGCGCGACCGTGCTCCGCGGCCTGATGGGCTTCGGCGCCCACAGCCGCCTGCACACCGCCAAGATCCTGCGGCTTTCCGAGGACTTGCCCATCGTCGTCGAGATCGTCGACACTCCCGAGAAGATCGCCGACCTGCTGCCCAAGCTCGACGAAATGATCGCCGAGGGCCTCGTCACCCTCGAACGCGTCCGCGTGATCGCCTACCGCCACGAGAAACCATAAGAACCCCACCTCCCCTCTCCCGTTCTTGAGCATAGGACGGCCTTCCCGGGCCGACTTTTTCCCACGATCTCGCATGGGAAGACCGTCCTACAGAAAATGCCGAGGCTGGCCGAATCGGCCTAATTCCTAACGCATTCCGCCCCCGCTCGTTTCGGGGGGGTATGGATGCTTGACGCTCTACCGCACCGTCCTCTATATTCGAGGGCGGTTTAGAAGCAATTCACCGCGAGGCCCTGCCGCGCGGCTTCATCCGGCTGGCTCTAAGGAGTTTGACATGGCCGTACCAGGAACCATGGGGAAGATCCTGCTCGTCGATCTCACCAACCAGAAGATCTCCGTCGAAACGCCTGGCGACGACGTCTACCTGAATTATCTTGGCGGGTACGGCCTGGGAGCCTACTACCTCTACAAGCTCCAGAAGCCCGGAGTCGACCCCCTTGGCCCGGAGAACCACCTCGGCTTCTTCACCGGCCCTTTGACCGGGACTGCGGCGCCCAGCGGCAACCGCTACTTTGTCGTTGCCAAGAGCCCCAAAACCGGCACCTGGGGCGACGCCAATTCCGGCGGCGCTTTCGGACCTGCCCTGAAGGCGGCTGGCGTCGACGGCATCGTCTTCTCCGGCGCGAGCCAGGAACCTGTCTACCTCCTGGTCCGCGACGGCAAGGCCGAACTGCTGCCGGCCGGCGACTGGTGGGGCCTGGACACCAACGACCTGGAAGACAAGGTCAAGGAAACTTACGGCAAGAAGGCCGGACTGGCCTCGATCGGCCCGGCGGGCGAGCGGATGGCCCTGCTAAGCTGCGTGATTAACGACAAGGGCCGCGCCGCCGGCCGCAGCGGGCTGGGGGCCGTGATGGGCTCGAAAAAGCTGAAGGCCGTCGTGGCGATCGGCGACGCCCCGGTCACCGTCAAAGAGCCCGAGCAACTCAAAGAGGCCCTCTCCAAGTACCGTGAGGGGATGAAAGAGCAGGGTATGTACAAGGTGCTCAACCAGTACGGCACCGCCGGCATCACGGCCGGAGCGGCCGCCTCGGGCGACACGCCGATCAAGAATTGGGCCGGTTCGCCCGGCGACTTCCCCAACGCGGGCGAAATCAGCGACGACAAGGTCCTGGCCATCCAGCATCGCAAGTACGCCTGCTGGCGGTGCTCGATCGCCTGCGGCGGCGAGACCGAAGTGGCCGAAGGCCCCTATACCTCGCACAACCACAAGCCGGAGTATGAAACGCTCGGGGCCTTCGGCACGCTCTGCCTGAACGACAACCTGGCCTCGATCAACCGCTGCAACGAGATCTGCAATCGCCAGGGGCTCGACACGATCAGCACCGGCTGCACGGTCGCCTTCGCGATCGAGTGCTATGAGAACGGACTGATCACGGACAAGGACACCGGCGGCATCCAGCTCAAGTGGGGCAACCACGAGGCGATCGTCAAGATCACCGAGGCCATCGCCAACGGCACCGGCTTCGGCAAGGTCCTGCAGAACGGAGTGCAGCGCGCGGCGGACGAGATCGGCAAGAACGCCGAGGAATTTGCGATCCACGTCGGCGGGGAAGAGATCCCGATGCACGACCCGCGGCTCAACCCGGGCCTGGCCACCAGCTACAAGATGGACGCAACGCCCGGCCGCCACACGCAACTCAGCGCCTGGACCGCCGAAGCGCAGTTTGCCCCGCCGGGCCTGATCACCGAGGAGTTCGACAAATACACCTACACCGGCAAGGGGCGGATTCACCGCAAGGTGAGCAACCATTACCACACTTCAACGGCGGCCGGGATGTGCATGTTTGCCTGGGTCTGCCTGCCGCCCGAGTGCATGGCCGACACGTTGACCTACGTCACCGGTCACACGTATACGCTTGACGACATCGAAAAGACCGGCGCGCGGATCGCGACGCTGCGGATCGCCTTCAATCTCCGGGACGGGGTCCGCAACGTCGATTTCCCCGTGCCGGGCCGGCTCATCGGCCGCCCGCCGCTCAAGGAGGGCCCGCTGGCGGGAGTGACCGTGGATCTCGACACCCAGGTCCGCGAGTATCTGGAGGCGATGGGCTGGGACCCCAGGACCGGCGTGCCGACGAAGGAAACGCTCGAAGAACTCGGTCTGAACTTTGTCGTGCCGGACCTCCACCCGGAGCCGGCCGGGGCCGTGTAGTCCTGGCCCCGGGGATCGACACACGAAGGTAGATTTAGATCTACCCGATCCCGTCCTGAAAGGAAGCCGGGCGCCGCTTATTTGCGCTTTACGGTGACGGTCGTGCCCACCGTCTCGCGCCGCGGGTTGCCGCTATCGTCGAGTTGTTGCCGGTCGTAGACGACCAGGAGCGTGTCGGGAGCGATCTCTTCCACGGAGTTGTAGCTCGTGGTTGGCCCGGTGTAGAAACAGTGGCCGGCGGTCCAGATCCGACCTTCGTCGAGGCTGAAGGTGAGCCAATTGCCCGGCCGGCCGTAGGTGCAGACGAGGATACCGCTCTGCATCCGGCAGGCGCTGGGCCATACGCCGCGGTCGGCGATCGGCGCCGGTTTGCTCCAGGTCTTTCCGTCGTCCGAGGAGCGGCTGAGGTAGAGGGGCGTGTACGTGCCGCCGCTGCCGCCGGTCCGCATGAAGCAGAGCACGTCGCCACGCGGCAGGACAAGCAGGTCGGCCTCGCAGAAGCTCTCCAGGCCGATCGCGGGGTCGTAGGCGACGGTGGACAGGTACTGCCAGGTCTTGCCCCGGTCCGTGGAACGGACCACGAACGTGCGGTACTTGAAGCATTGCCACTCGGCGGGCATGGTGGGGACCGGCACGCGGTCGGTCTTGAACTGGCCGTACATGGCCGCCAGCAAGCTTCCGTCGCGGAGCCCGACGATGGCGTGGTCGGCCAGCGGACCCTCGTAGGGCTTGCCGTCGTCGCCCGTCCCGCCCGAGGCATCAGGGATGTGGAGGACGGCCGTGTCCGACCGGGTCGTCCGGCCGTCGTCCGTGGAGCGGGTCAGCGGTATCGTGAAGTAGCCTTCGCGCTGGTCCGCCTTGCTATGAAAGCCGAGTTCGACGATCTCGCCGTCGGGAAACTGGTAGGCGCCGGTGTGGAAGGCTTGCCCGGGCTGCCAGGTCTTGCCCGCATCGGCCGACCGGCGGCCATCGACGCAGATGCGGCCGTCGGCGAACTTGAACATGCTCACGTAGGTGGCGTCGGGCACGATCACCTGCGTCGCGCCATAGATGATCTCGAGTCCCGGCACGCGCGGCGAGGCGACGCCCGGCGACTGCATGCCGCCACCTTGAAAGCGGACCGACTGCCAGACCGCTTCGCCTGTGGCAGTTGAACTTCCGCAGCCGAATCCGACCTGATTGCGGTTGGCATGGGCCGGGGTGGTGAACTTGCCCGTGCCGTCCAACAGGAGCTTGCCATCCGCCCAAACCTGGATATCCGTCCCCTGGATGCGGATCCGGTACGTATGAAACGCGGATCGCGTGTCGAAGGCCGCGGTCAGATTGGACATGGCCAGGGTAAGGCGGTCCGGAAAGAACGTGAGCCCTTCTTCGTGCACGCCGTCAGCGACCATCAGCACGACGCCCCAGGGCGAGGAGCACGAGTCGACCTTCAGACGTGCCTCGACGGATGCTCCTGCGCGCGGATCGACCTGCCAATCGGTGTAGTAGAGCCGTCCGCTGCCGCCTTCCGTGGACAGGTCCGCGATCCGCAGGCCCTCGGGCGTCTTCTGCGAGGAGGTGAGCGGCGAGGTCCATGCGGCGACTTGGTCGAGCCGAAAACCCTGTTCGTAGAAGCTGCGCCAGGAGTCGTCCGCCGCCGCGCCGATGATGAAGGCGGCGCTCAAGAAACACTCGATCATCTTCAAGCCTCCTTCAACTCGGAAAAACCAAACTCCTGGATGAGGTCCTTTCTCCCCTTGACGTATTCCGGGAGGCTGACGGAATGATGCCCACACTCGCTCCACCACACCGAGGGCGGCTGGACGCCGTTGGAGATCGTGCCGCAGATCGCAACGGTACTGGTGATGCGATCGAAGATTTTCCGGTACAATTCCCGAGCGTTGACCACATCGCCATGGCGGAGTCCCAGGACCTGGAGCACTCGGACGTCGCGGAGCTGACTCGTCAGCCCGGCACAGCCTTTGCCGTTCACACAGACCGGAAAATCATACACCCGGTGCTTCTGCATGCTGGGGCAGGGGGCGCACATCATCCAATCCGCGTTGTCCGCCATCCTGATCTTGGCATTCGGGTTTTTCAGAATGAACTGGAGCATTTCGGGGAGATTGTCGGTTTCGTAGGGAGGCCTCGAGCCGTCGCCATACTGGCATACGGCGCAGATGAGGATATGGGGCCGCACCGGAATGGCGTCGGCGCGGCGCATCGCCTCCAGCGAGTCTTTCTTCGCGATTGCTCTTTCTTCCTTGGTGCGCGGGAGGATGATCGCGCCCGAGTGCTTTGCCTTCTGTAAGTCGGCTTCCGAAAAATCCACATGGCTCCTCCAACTCGGGACGGCGAGCGAGAGGCAGATCTCGCGACCTTTCTTATAGAAAGGCTCCGCGGCCAGGGGACAGCCTTTCCAGGCGTCGGCGGTCACGTTCTCGTAGGAGCATATCCCGGACACGGTTTCGATCCTGTCCCAAATCCGGTGCAGGATGATCCGCGCCGGCAGAGTGGCGCCCGGAAAGAGGTCGAGCCTCTGAAGGATCTCCAGGTCTCGCCTTCGATTGAACTCGGCACTGCCCGGTAAAGCGTCTGCCGGACCGGGATCCTGATAGGCGAAGACATCGCCCGCATTACATGTCAGGGTTACCGGGATGTCGGGATTCTCTCGGACCAGGTCGAGCTTGGCATCGCTGCCCTTGCCCTGCCCGACGGCGCAGACCCCACAGAGCAGTTGGCACGGCCGCATCGGCAGGCCCTGAATGGGTTGCGCGCCGTGGCCCGTGTCGGGGCACCCCTGCCCGCATACCGCGGTTCCCGTCCCGCCCAATAGCGCCCCGCAGGCACCCATGCTTCGAATGAATTCGCGTCGCTGCATCTCGCAGTAACCTCCGCTTTGCCGGTGGTGGATTGGTCTATGATCTCTTTCTCTCACCAACAACTCTCGCGCTGCCAATGCGCGAGAGCGCCTCTTGCCTGGGCAGATCCATCGCCAGGTACTGCCGGGCGCCGTAAGGAATCGTCACGCCGCTGCCCGTTTTCCCCATGGGTAATTCCCGGCCTAAATTGCGGAAAAGCCGGACCTGGCCGGGATCCACGTCGAGCTCGAGATTCGCCTCGCCGCGCGGGTGCCAGAAGACGATCACAGTCTTGCCGCGGCGGTCCAGGATGAAAGCCCGGACGGCGGGATTCGCCCCTGCTGCGGCGTCGATCTGCTCATAGGGCTGCAATTCCCACTGGCCGTTCTCGTCGATCAGCAGTGTGTGGTCCCGGCTGCCGTCGCGAAATGCCTGGATTTGCTGCGTGCTGAAAAACCGGGCAAGGCGGGCTTCCTCCCAGCGGCGCATCACCTCCAGGTTGTCGGCGGTACGAGGATGGGCCCGCAATTCCGCCAGGTTCCCCTTGATGGAAATCGGGCAATCCCAGGCCGCGGACCAGGCGCAGATCGACTCGTACATATCGGGCTGCATGCCGATCGTGGCATCGCTCGGGGGCGTGCAGTTGAGCCATCCCAGGTTGCAGCGGGTGAAATCCTGGGCAAGGTATTTCCCGGCGGCCCCCTGGTGCTTGCGCGTGGCTTCCTTGATGACCTCGGGGGCGAACGTGTCGAATTCATTGGAGCAGGTCAGGATGTGCCAGCCGAAATGCGACTTGGCGGCCCCCGTGGAGAACAAGGGTTCAGGCTCCAGGCACTGGTGCACCTCGTATTGCGACATGGACACCCAGAACCACCAGGGGGCGTGCACGTCTTCCGCGCCATCGTAGGAAAAGAACTGGAATCCGGCCTCCTTGGCAATCTGGCCGATCTTCTCGGCATGTTCGCGTTGAATGCTGGTTCGCTGGTCGAACCGCACGGCGGCTTGCCCGTCGATATCCAGCAGACCGAACTTGCAGCCGAGCGGATAGGCAGACGGCTGCGTGCTCATCACTCCACGCTTGCACCCGGTGAATTGATAGGGCCGGCGGGTTGTATACTGTTCGTACTGGATCAGTTCATGGCCGATTTTCAGGATCTGTCCCTTGTTCCACATAACGGCGGTCATCAGGTCGCACCCCTCCGGGTTCTCTTCCACGGTAACCGTGGTGGATTTCTCGTCCAGCGGAGTTGCCAGCGTGAAGATCCGCAAGAGGTTGAGGCGGTGATCGGGAACCGGGCTCACGTAGAGATCGCTGAGGCTGGCCTTGGGATGCTGGATGTGAAACCCCGCGATCATGCCCGCGCTCTTGATCTTGCGGGTGATCGTCTTCAGATCGGCCATGCCGTTGGGATATTCGTCGCGCCAGGGGTAATGGCCAAGCGTCTTGAAGATCGCGGGCCAGTAGATCTGGATGCCGCGGAACCCCGCCTTGCGCGCCATGGCGATGTAGTCGTCGATATCATTGGGGGAAACGCTGCTGAGCCACAGATACGAGTATCGGATTTCCTCGTTGCGGCGGCTCTTCACGCCGCGAGGCAGTCCGAAATCCGCCTCCAGCGTTTCGATCCGGTCGAGCAACGAGTCCTTGCGCGTGGCAATCAGGGCCGCGCCCACGCCGATGAGCTTCGCTTCCCGCACGGCGGTTGCTTGAAGCAGCGCGTAGTCGCGGTACTTGACGGCATCGATCCTGGGGAAGGGGTCCGTGGCAAGCACGTTGACGGCCACGTCGTTGTCCCACACGACATTGAGCCAATCGCCAAAAAACTCCCGCTTGCGGACGGGAAGCTGCAGAAGGGTGAATTCGTCGATGGGGTGCTGTGTGTTGTCGCCGAAACCCTTGACATACTCCAGTTTCTTGAGTGTGAACCCCAGATAGCTGTCGGTGGTCTTGAGCCCCACCGTGGCCACCCAATGACTCATCTCGAACCGAACGATCAGATCATCGCCGACCCTGCTCACCGAATTGGCTTCGTAGGTGGTCGACTTCGAGGGATAGACCAGGTGTACCTCCCCGTTATAGGGCCGGTACTCGGTTATCGAAAAGACCGAAGCATCGGTGCTCCGCTCGGAGAGCGGTTGGAGGCATTCCTGTCCGCTCGGCTTGTGGACCAGGCTACGAGCTTTCCCGTCGGAGCCAATGACCAGCCGGAACTCCCGGTTCTCGATGGTGACCGGGGCGGCATCGCCGGGACCGCTGGAAGGAGGATTAGCGGGCGGCTGGGAAGGCCTGGCGGACTGTGGTTGGTCGGCGGCTTCCACCAATCCGCCGACGCCCAATGCCGCCCCTGCCTGCATCCCGGCACGAAGAAAATCACGACGATCCATGATGGCTCCTTATGCAAAGCGGTCCGGGCCCGATTTTGCGGCTGGCGACAGGCAGCCCGGCAAGACTGAGTGTTGTCGTTGGAGAGGGCGGTGTCAAGCGATTTTTCCCTCCCCAGGGGACGGACGGCCTCTGGTCGGATACCGAAGCTTTGCGGTGAAGTCAACGCCCGTGGTGGTGCGTGACTCGCGGGAGTAGAATACGCGGGCGATTGATGGGGGCAGCTCGGCCTGTTTTTCCGAAGGAGTCACGATGAATTCCAACTTTCTCTTGGGCCTCATGCTGGTAGCAGCGGTGGCGTTCGGATCGGGCAAGTCCTACGGCGCCGGACCGCAAATGGAGTTCGGCCCGTTGACGGAACTTCGCACGGACGAGGGCCGCTTGTCGTTTGGGACGATCGTCAGCGCCGATGTGGTCTCGTGGTCGGCCGCGGACGCCCAGGATTTGCTGATTGCGCGGCTATGGGACGGTGTGTACCTGTATCCGTCGCCGGACCTCAAGACCATCGGCGAGCCGATTCGCTTGTGCGACCAACTCGGACATGCGGTGCTGATGATCGAGCCGGTCGATTGGGACGGCGACGGCCGGCAGGAGGCCGTCGGCACGGACCGCCGGGGCAACATCTTCTGCCTGAGGCGGGTCGGTGAATTCCCCAACATGCGATTGGAGGCGGCCCAGGATCCAATGATTACGGCCGAAGGGCTGCCGGTGAACATCCCGTTCGTCAATCCGAAGTACCGCCTGTCGGAAACGCCGGAAGCGCTCTGGCCCGAGGATTTCAACTATACCTATCCGACGATCTATCGTCCGGCGGGCAAGCGGACCGCCGACTTGATCGTCGGCGACTGGGGCGGCGAACTGTGGTTTCTGCCCCAAGTCGGCTTGGACGGCGGCCTGCCGGTGTTTGCGGGTCAAGCGTATGCGAAGCGAGACGGGCGACAATTCGCCAGGCCGAAACACCTGCTCGTCGACGAGCGCGGGCAGACGCTGCTATTGGGTACCGGCATGGAGTACGGCATCCGTTATCCCGGCGGAGCGGCGAGGCCCGTGATGTACCGCAACAGCAGCACGCAGTCGGACGATCTGATCGTCTTGTGCGGAATGACCGGGAACGAATGGTGTTACTTGCAGCGGGCGGGATCGGGACCGGGAGGCGAACCGCTCTTCAAGGATCTCGGAGAGATCGTCATCGAGGGCCTGCCGGACGAAGGCTACGACGCGTACAACTACCACGCCGTGCCGGCTCTGGTCGGCAGCGGAGCTTGGCCGGACTTGTTGTTGACCCGCGGCTGCGATGTGGCCGTTTGCCGGAACGAGCGGCTTCCGGGCGCCAAGCCGAAGTTTCGCTTCCACCACTGGATCGCCGGGCGGAACGTGTCGACGCGCGGCTACAACTTCACCGAAATCCTCACGGATCCTCGGGGGCGCCGCTACCTGCTGGAGAACGATTCGGTCTGGCACTTCCGCGAGCTGCTGACGGCGGGCGGCACGGTGCGGCTTTCTTCGACGCGTCATCCGCTTTACGATCAGAACGGCATATTTCGCGTTGACGGAGATACGGACGCCCAGCACGGGACCTTGTGGGGGTTTCACCGGGCGGCACTCTGGGATTACGACGGCAGCGGCCGGCAGCATCTCATTGTGGGCACGGACAAAGGATGGTTGTACCTGCTGCGACTCGAATCGCCGCTCGGAGAGAACGGGCGTTTCGAGTTCCGCTCGTTCGGACCGCTGAAGGATTCGGCCGGGGCTGTGATCCGGGTCCATCACCGGGCGGTGGCCGCGCCGATGGATCTGGATAGCGACGGCCGCCTGGACCTGGTCCTGGCCGGGGCCACGTACGGGCGCGGAGACCCGCGCCCGGGAAGCGGGGTCTATTTCGTGCGGAACTTGGGCGAGTCGGCGGACCACGCGCCCGTGCTGTCGCCGTTGGAGCGGCTGGAGACGATCGGACACGCGCATCCGGACTTCCAGTATGGCCACGCCCAGCTCCAGGCGTTGGACCTGCTCGGCGACGGGGAGCAACAGCTCATTGTGGGAACGCAAGCCGGCGATCAATTTCGCGGCTACGTCTATCGCCCGGCGAAGGACCGCATCGCGTTGGAGCACACCGGCATGGTCCTGCCGCCGATCTCGATTGAGGAGCGGCTGCTGGATCTGGACGGAGACGGCCACTGGGAATATGTCCGCAGCGGCGGCGAGTCGTTGATCGCCAAGTACGCAAGAACGACGGTCGTCGGGGGAAAGCCTGGGTCTGGTTCAGACGCACGTGGCAACTGATAGGTTGCGCTTGCCGAGCCTTGCCGAGCGGGGCTTCTCGCCACGAGTCCCGCTCGGCAAGCAGGATCTACGGGGATTTTACGCATTCAGCGGCACGGAAGGGTCGTCGGCCACATGGACCCAGGTGTGGACGTGGGGCGAGCCCCGAAAATGCCAGACAAACGCGGGCCCCTCTAGGCGCCAGATGTCCCAGACGCCGTCGTTGCCCAGATCGCCCGCCCGGTAGAATGCCAGGCGGCATGCATCGAGTCCGCCCTCGTTGTTCAGGCAAGCGATTACTTCGTCGCGGTCGGATTGCCGGAAGGGCTCGACCAGTTTTTGCAGGATCTGTTGGGCTCGTGCTTTCTGGTCGGCCGACAGTTCGCCGACGGGGATGCCGCTGGGAGGACCGTCCGGATCCTTGAAGCCGATCTGGTTTTCGCGGGGCGCCTCGGCCAGGAGCGCCTGCTTCTGCTGCTTGCCGTCGAGCATCTGGTACAGATCGTTGGCGGCAACGGCCTGGTGCCAAAAGATGTTGCCGGGGTGGTCGGGCTTTTCCGTGAAGCCGCTGGCGGCGTGCCCGTAGAAGATCGGACCGCCGAAGGCGAGGTGATCGGCCGAGTTGCCGTCGCACCGCAGGGTCGAGTGGCGCCCGGTGATGACGAACTGGAATTTGCCCTCGCCGGGGCGGCCGAACAAGGCAATGCTCTGATGGAGGCCGAAGCCGCCCGCGTCGTCCTGAAGTTGCTTGTCGAACCGCTCAACCCAGTCGGGCTGGACCAGTCCTTCGAAAATCTCGCGGATAAGGTGCTGTTGCTCTGCGGTGTAAAACTCGCTACGGACGGCCGGTTCGGTCACTTGCCAGTTGGCCGCGATGCGCGTGCGGAGCAGGCCTCGATCGGGATCGACGTAGTCCCAGTCGAACGAGACGATCTTCTTCTGCTTGTCGGAAAGCGAGTCGTACAGCCGCTTGACGGTGGTTTCCGGCGCCGGCCTTGCCGGCGGTTCGGCGGCGGACG
>JABWBD010000154.1 GCA_013360685.1 Pirellulales bacterium | reverse complement strand
TGACCGGAGACGAAAAATACGCCGAGCGCGCGGCGTTCTTCTTCGACATCCTGGCGAGCATCTATCCCGAGTCGACCGCCGGGTCCTGGGACTACCCCAGCAGTCCGCCCAGCGGCCGGTTCGCGAGGCCGTGGTACCAGGTGTCGCGGAACCTGGTGGTGTTCGTGGAAGCGTACGAATTGGTCCAGGCGAGCCCGGCCCTGGAGAAGCCATCGCGGCGGCCGGCGCTGGAGGCGGCGTTTCCCAAGGGCCCAACCGCTCAACAGCGGGCCGTCCAGACTCCCGATGCCAAGGGTCTCTCCCGGCCAGGCATGACTCGCCGCGAGAACATCGAACGGAACCTGATGCAGGACGCCGCCTATTACTGCTACTCGCACACGTTCAGCGGAAAGCTGCACAACGGCCATGCCGACTACCTGCGAGGGGCGCTGGCCGTCGGCTCGCTGCTGGGGATCTCGGAGTACGTCCACCATGCCATGGAAAGCCCCTACTCGATCCATGCCATGCTCGCCAACAATTGCGATCGCGACGGCCGCTACTACGAAACGGCCCTCGGCTACGCCATGCA
The DNA here is from genome assembly GCA_013360685.1 of Pirellulales bacterium. Lineage (GTDB taxonomy): Bacteria > Planctomycetota > Planctomycetia > Pirellulales > Thermoguttaceae > JABWBD01. The sequence goes on along the minus strand of JABWBD010000154.1, from coordinate 16,208 downwards.
CACCCGCGACCTGTACCTGACGTTCGTCGAGCCGCTGAAGTACTGGCGCTCGAGCGAGTATCCCCAGGGGATCGACCTCTTCTCGGACCCCCGGATGCGGAGCTTGTACTGGCTTCCGGACGCGGTCCTCAGCGTGGCCGGGCACGCGCCGAATTTCGGCGACTGCGCTCCCGACAACCGGCAGGCGTTCGCGACGCAGGCGCCCTGGTCGCGCCACGACGTTGCTTTTGCGGAACGCCTCTATACGGCCGGTTCCAGCGGCCAGAAGGAGCAGTTTGCCGCCTTGCTGAAACTTGTTTGTGGAGGCGACGTCGATCGAGCTCGGGAGGATTCCTCGATCCGCCGATGGCTTCTGTATCACGCGGATGCGGTGCCGGAGTCGGCGAAAGGCTCGCTCGACGACGACTTCCGCCGCCGCGTCTTCGGCTCGTGGTTTCTGGGACAGAAAGGGATCGCGATCCTTCGCGACGGCCAGGGGCCCGATGCGCAGGGTATGCTGCTCCGCTACGGGCCGTCGCTCAACCACGGCGACTTCGACGACCTGGGCCTTCTCTATTACGGCAAGGGCTGGCAGTTAACCTACGAGATCGGTTACGGGCTGGCGAGCACGCACACGCAGGTCGGCTGGGCCAGCCAGACGGTCTCCCACGCGCTGGTCACGATCAACGAGGCCAGCCAGCGAGGCGGTTCCGGCGGCAGCCTCCACCTGTTCGCCGATCTGCCCGGCGTGAAGTTGGTCGAAGCCGATTCTCCGCTCAGCTACGCCTCGCAAGGCGTGGACCAGTACCGGCGGACCGTCGCCCTGGTGGGAAACGGCAAGGATCAGTACGGCATCGACCTGTTCCGTGTCCGGGGCGGCCGTCAACACGATTACGGCATTGGAGTGCAGAGCCGGGATTTCGTGGTCGGCGGCACTGAACTCGGGCCCGTGGAAGACGGCTCGCTGGCCGGGACGGAGCATGCCTGGGGCGAGAAGATCGGGCCGGATGGCGACATCCTGGGCCATCCGAATCGTCCCTATTGGCTGGCGCCTCCGGGCAACGGCTACGGATTCTTCTATGACATGCGGCGTGCGCGGCCCGGCGGACCGTGCTATGCCGACTGGTCCTTGGGCGGCACGAACCAGGCACGTTTCCGCGTGCATCTCTTGCCGGAGCCTCAAACGGAGATCATCCTGGCCGATGCGCCGGGATTGTATCCGCGGTCGGCCGGCGCTTCGTATCTGCTCGCGCGCCGGCAAGGCAACGACCTGGCCAGCAACTTTGCCGCGGTGATGGAACCGTACGCGGCGGAGGACACGAGCGGCCCCGCCGGCGAGCCAAAGCCGGTCCTCGCGATCACGGAACGCATCGACGTCGAAGGCGGCGGCCGCGACATGGCGCCGCTGGGCGTTCACGTGCGGCGTCTGGGGCGCGACGAATACTTCTTCAGCGCCGACGCCGAAGACGCGGAGAAGAAAGCCCAGACCACTTTCGGCGAGGTCCGCTGGCGAGGCGCCTCGCTGTTGCTGTCCGGCAGCGAGGGCAAACCCGGCTCGCTGGCAACCGTCGGCGCGTGGGACGTTCGCATTGCGGGAAAGCCGGTCGGACCGAAACAGGGCATTCTCCGCGGTGCCGTTGTCGAACTCGACTACGACCAGAACTGGATCGAGATCGACTTCCCACTCCCCCAGGGAGACTGGGCCGGCGCGGCCGTCTCGTTCCACAACCCCGGATACTCGCGAAACACGGCGTACCGGATCTACGGCGTTCAGCCGGCGGCGCGAGGCACTCGCATCGCCCTCGGGCCGCAGCCGATGCTTCTCGGCCAGGGGCGAGTCCATCACGCCGAAGCGAAGCAGATTCTCAGCGATATCCCGCACGAATACGCAAAATCGGTCGTTGGCGCAAACAATACACGCTTTTTTGACGGCAAGCTCGTCCACAACCAGAGCGGAGCCGCGACGCGGATTTCGTCGGTCGAGTTCGACGTCCCGATGAAGCTCCACGTGGAGGATGCGGAGGGGTTCCAGGTGGGAGATACGCTGCGGTATTATGATGTCCAGAAAGGCGACGCGGCGGCCGTCGTGGTGACGTGGCAGGGCGGGATCGAGTGAGTTCGTCGGCGGGCACGGGGAGAATTTCCAACCCGGCGGTTGCACCAACACCAGAGAGGACCCGGTGGATTGTAGGACGGATCGTCCGTCATGCGGAACGGCTCCGCTTGGACACCAGAGAGGTGAATCATGATCCTGGCATGCGGGACGCTGAGTTATCGGCAGAAAACCCTGGGACGCGCCCTGGAAGGCATTGCACGAGCGGGCTTCCGATGGATTGTGGAAAGCCAGGATCCGTCGCCCGAAGCGATTGACCACGGGGTGCGAGAATCCTACCTGTCCATGAAGAGCGTGGGACTGGAGGAATCTCGATGAACGGAAAACCGATCCGATTGGGAGTGATCGGGATGGGCCCGCGCAATATGGCGTCGACGCTCGTCCTCCTCCGCAACGAGCCGGACCTGCGTTTCCGGATCACGGCGATTTGCGGCTTGCCGGAAGAGGTGATCTCCGATTGCGCGCGGAAATTCGACGTCCCAATCTGGACGACGGACTACCGCGAGTTGGTCGTTCTTCCTGAACTTCGAATTTGCATCCGGCGTGATCGGGCGCGTCTCGGGGCTCTACGGGATCGTGCACCCGCCGCTGCCGATGATGCAGTTCGGCGTCTACGGGACGAAGGGAAGCCTCCAGGCGGAGTTTACCGACAACGAGCCGGGGGAAATCCGGATCGTGCTGGACAAGACCGAGGACCTCCGGCCCACGGTGGTCCCCTTCGATCCCGAACGCGACCGCAGCGCCTACGGCCACGGGGCAACCGTGATCCGCTACATGCGTCACTTCCAGCAGTGCCAGGACCGCGGCCTGGAGCCGTCGCCGGGCGTGCTCGACGGCGCCAAATCGGCGGCTGCCGGAGTGGCGGCCTGGGAATCGATCCACAGCGGCCAGGCCGCCGAGGTGTGTAACGAGTTCTGACAAGAGGACAGCGGCTGGAAGAGACCGAACGCCACACTTTCCAAGGAGAGCCACATGCACTGGATACCTGCCATCGTTCTGTCCCTCGCCGTGGCCCCGGCGGGCCCGGCAGCTCGACCGGAAATGATCGTCGACGTTGACTTCAACGACGAGGTGATCATCCGCCCCGAACCGATCACCGAAAAGGAAGTCGAGCAGCTTGTGCGGGATCTCCACGCGCAGGGCGTGCAGACGCTTCTGGTCCGCATGGGATACCTCGGTTATCTCCCCTACCGCACTCAGCTCAGCTATCCGGTCGGCTTCGATGTAGACCACGCTCGCCGCTATCCTTTCGGCCGCAATCTCGCCGCCGGGGAGTTGGAACAGTTCATCGCGAGCCGGCAGAAAGACAACGCCCGCTACCGAAAAGTCATCGAGACCTTCAACCCGCCGGAGGTCTTCATCCGCGTGGGACATGAACTCGGTGTGAAAGTCGTCATGTGGCTCGACATCTTCGACGACGGCTACAGCGGCCATCGCTCGAAATTCATCGACGAGCACCCTCACTGCCAGTGGACCGCGCGCGACGGCAAGACCCATTTTCAGGGCTTGATCAGCTATGCATGGCCGGAATCGCGTGCATTCCGGGTGGCCCAGGCCAAGGAGCTTCTTGATTTGGGGGCTGACGGCATTCACTGTTCCACCAGCGCCCATTGCCGCCATCTTCCCAACCTCCAGCAGGACGACGCCTACGGCTTCGAGGAGCCCGTCGTCGAGGAGTACCGCAGGCGGTTCGGCGCCGATCTCCGCACCGCCGCCGTGATCGACAAGGAAGCCTGGCACACGATCAAAGGCGAGTTCATGAACCGGCTCTACCGGGAACTGGCCGCGGCGTGTCACGAGCGAGGCAAAGAGCTCTGGGTGGGGCTTAAACTCGGCGAGTACACGCATCTTGCCGCGGATCCGCACTTCGGCACGAATGTTGTGGCACGCTACCGGAATCTCTGGCGTGAACTGGTCGACGAAGGCATCGCCGACGCCTTCATCGTCGGCGACTACGAGATCTGCTCGATGCCGGATCACGCCTACTGGAAAGCCAAATCGCTGAAGCCGGAACCGGCGGGCGATCTCTTCGCTTGGGCCGCGCGATACTACCAGCCGCACTGCAAAGGCAAGACGAGGCTGTACCTTTTCGGAGAATGGCTGCCCGGTTCCGCGCAGGATCTCGACGCCCGGATGGCCTTCTGGGCAACCAAGGTCCTCGCCGGCGGATTCGACGGCATCGATCTTCACGAGGCGATGAATTTCGAGACGCATCGCGGCATGGAAGTGCTGAAGCGGATGCGCGAGCGGCTGGATGGCAAAGAAGTTGGGCCGCTGCCGTAATCGTGGTCCGGCTGTGTTTTACACCCGAACGGCCGCTTGAAAGGAGATACAAGGTGTTCGACTTCATCACGCGGGAGCTCGGAGGTCGTGGCGTCGAGACGCTCGTGGCGTTTCTCCTGGGCGGCCTGGCGAGCTGGCTTCTCGGCCGCTGGCGCCGCATGCGAGAACGGCGCCGCATCCTCCGCGGCGACGCCCGAGATACGGTGGTCATCGAGCACCACATCGTCGAGCGCGGCGAAGTCCCCGACCCGCAACACCCCGGCCGGATGCGGCCGGCGCCGAAGACGCTGCGAATCCGGGCCCTGGGGCAGTCGCAACTCAACCACGTCGTTCCCAACGGCCACCTCGCTGCACAGTTCCTGGAGCGCGCCTGCACGGTCACTCCGCGCCACACCCTGATCTCGATGGAGGGCATCGAAGGGTCGTACCTGCTCGAGAGCCTGACGGGGTTTGTCGGCGACCGGATCGGTAATCCGTCGTTTGATCGCGACACGTACGTGATGGCCCCGTGCTGCGAGCCTCGCGAGCTGTCCGAACACCAGCCGATCGTCCTGATCTTGATCGCGGCCGGTGATCTGCCCTTGTTCGGGGAGTGGTCGGACTGCCGCGGGGTCCAGGTGGAGCACGGGTCCGACGGCGCTCGGGTCTTGACCCTGATGGAAATGGCCCGCCGCTACCGGGAGGAGCAGGCGCATATCGCCCAACTCCGCCGCGACGGGAAGCGTACCCAGTACGTCGAGACCATGTACATCCTCGACCTCGCGCTCGACCGCCGCATCAGCCACGTACCCGTCAAGCCGGTCCCTTGGGGCCGCTTCGAAGCGGTCCTCAAAGACATGGGCCTGGAGTGATCCCGCCAAACATGCTCTCAGGCAACGTTACCCGACCGGGGCCACGCCGCCCTCGGGCCGGTTGTCCTTGAAAAGCTCCGGCCCTTTCTGCTTCTCCCCTTTGCGCTCCGGCGGAGGCGTATAGTACGAGGGGATGTAGCTGTCCAACAGGGCCCGCTTCTGCCGGTCCGTCAATGCCGGCGCGACGGGATCGTCGATGTCCACCGACGCGGACTCGACGTAGAAGCCGGCGGCGTCCGCTTCCGTCGCCATCGAGCGCAGGTGCAGGTAACTGACGCCGTTGCCGGTGGCGTGGAGCTGTTTCAGGGTCAGCGCCTTCACGCCATCGACGGAGACGGTGCAATGCTGCGCCCGCAGGTCCCAGGCGAGCACAAGCGTGTGCCATGCACCGAGGCTGAGCTTGGGACCGTCGCCGAACTTGCCGTCGGGCGCAATTTCAACGGTGAAGACGGCGAGCCTCCGGCTGTTGTCGTCCGTCGGCTTGAACGAGCGATCGTTGAGTGAGATGCTTGCTCCGCCGAAGCCCGGATTTGGCATCAGCCGCAGCGTGAGCGTTCCCCGGACGCCGTTGGGAAAATTCCATACCGCGCCGTCGGCATCGTGCTCGTCCGGTTTGCGGAGGTGGAGTGCCTTGGCGCCCGGTTTCGCGGGATGGCCGTCAAGCGGCGGGCCGGCGATCCGCGCGCGACGATAATTGCTCGCCGGGCCGATGGGCTTGAAGGCGATCCACTGGCCGGGCCCGCGGGAGAAGTCGTCCTCGGCATGCGTGAGAGTGAGCCAGCGCGGATCGACGCTGATGAGGTTGCGGCGGCCGACGCCCTGTCCGGTGAGGAACACGAAGCGGCCGTCGGCCCAAACCGGCGGCGTGGGATAGGCCGAACCTCGGTCCGTATCCGGCGGCGTCTCGTTCTCGTGAGGATCGCGATACACCTCGCGGAACCCGCGCCAGGTCCGGCCTTCGTCGTCGGATACGGCGGCGTGCAGGGCATCGCGGTTCACGTAGACTCCGGCCCCCTCGTGGGCGGGCGGGCTCTCGCAGTTGTTCCAAAGGACGAGAATTCGGTCGTCCGGCATCCGCCAGAGCATTGGCGGGGAACTGGACGAGATGAATCGCGACGGCTGTGCCTGCGACCAGGTCTCGCCCTGATCGGCGGAAAGCGACTCGTACAAGAACCCGGTCTGGGTCCGCATCAGCATCCAGAGTCGGCCCTCCTTCATTTCCAGGATGCAGGGCTCGTCGGCGCCGTAGTTGTTGCCCACGAAGTTCGCGTAGCACGGCGACGACAGGTCGCTCTTGGATTTCGTCCAGGTGTTGCCGCCGTCATCGGAGTAGAAGACCGTACACAGGTTCGCTCCCACGGGCGGCTCGCAGGGCCGCTTCGGCACCCACCAGGCAAAGGGACAGACCAGCCGGCCGGTGCTCAGTTGCTTGAAGTCGAGCAAGGCGCCGCAGTAACCCTCGAATAGGACGTTCGGCTTCGCCCACGCCGTTCGCTTGCCGATGGTGCGCTGATGCCAGATGTCGATGAAGCGGTCCACCGCGATCGCCCGGCCGCTGCCTCGACCGACCATCCACGCCAGGTGGATCTCGCCGTCCCGACCCAGCAGCGGCACGATCCCGTACGCTCCGGGCGGGGCCTCGCCCTCGACCTTCTCCTTGCCCCAAGTCCGCGCGCCGTCGCTGGAAGTTTGCGAATGGAACCGGTTCTCGCGCCGGTCAACTCCATACCGGACGAGTGTTCCGTCCTCGAGGCGGACCGGATTCGAGTAGGATCGAGGCGAGTGTTCATGGTGCTGCTGGATGAAAACTTCGGGCGGTGTGATGTCGGTCTCCGCAGCCCTGGCCAGGGGCACAGCCGCCAGAAAAACTGTCGTCGAGACGAAAGGCAGGAACCGTGACATGGTGGTGGTCCTTCTTCCAAAGAGGCAGAGACTCGATAGGCCGTTCCAGCCCCAATACATCCGGCGCGACCCGGCCCGGCAGAACACGAATGAGTTTAATCCGCCTTCCGTTCTGTCCACAAGCAAGGCCGCGGCCCGACAGCAATTTGCGTGTTTTGGGGAAGATGAGAATTCGATATCCTTGATCTGCGGAGGGGAAGGATGCCCTCGCCGGCTCTCTGCCGGAGAGTTGGACCAGGCGCGGACCGGCGATTCGGACTGCCGCCCGACGGTTTGGTGCACCGCCACGGCCAAATTGGAGGGTCTGCGAAGAAATCCGGTCGGCGGCATGGGGAAATCCTGCACGGCCTGCGATTACTGTGTATAAGGAACGATGGATTCACCGAGGGAGATCCTTTGCGAGGGAGTCCGTGGAGCATCCGGAGTACGACGCACAGATCGGGCAGATGCTCATCGGTGACGACGATCAGGTGAGCTCTGCCATCGGAATGATCGACCAGCACTACCGGTACCGGGTATGTGCCTGGGTCCGAAGGCAATTCCCCGGCATTTCCCCCGCGGATCTGGCCGACACGTGGATTGTCACGTTGGAAGACGTTTTCCAGGCAGCGAGGGAACACCGCTTTGTTCCCAACGCCTCGCTCGTCTCCTGGCTGTTGACGATCGCCAAAGCCCGCGCTGCCGATTTCACCCGGCGCAAGGCAAGCCAGGACCGCGCCATCAAGGCCGTTGCCGATTCCCTTCGCAACACGCGCGTCGGCCGATGGTGGGACCGGCTCACCCCAGCCGAGCGAAATGAGGTGCTGCGGTTGATTTGCGAATTCATCTGTTTGTTGCCGCCCAAGCAACGGATCGTCTTCGAAGTCTTCGTGGACAACTACCCGGACTCCGCGAAACTCTCCGCATTGCGGGATGCGGTTGCCAAAGTAACGGGCAAGGATGAAACCCCGACCGCGGTCAGGCGTGCGTTGGAGGAAGGCAGAAAGAAGATCCAAGCGATGCTGCGGGCCAAAGGATACGACTTTGGGATCCGTGTGGAAAATGACTGAATCCAAGGATGATGATCGCGAGCTGATGGCGCTGGACGCTATGATCTTTGCGGCGTTGGCGCTTGCCAATGCGGAGGGAGAATGGTCGGCCGATCAGGCGGTGCCAAAGCCGTCGCTCAGTGAGGAAGATCGAAGGGCCCTGGATGCCCTGGGGACCAACCTGGCCGCAAGGATCGTCGAGAAGATGCAATCCCAGACACAGGGCTTCTCCGCCGAAGAGACCTCGCCGCCCGAGATGGTTCCCAGGGAGGCGGAAGCTTTTTCCGGCGCGGATGCCAGCCCTTTGCTCGAGCGAGAAAGGCTGCCGATTGTCGAGGTGCGGGGGACCACGACGGCATGCCTCGCACCCCGAAGTGCAACTCGGACCCGGGGCGGCGAGATCGCCGCGGGGCGCCCCAGGGAATTACTGAAACGCTACAACGAAATCGTCACCGGGCAGCGGATGGACTGGACGGAGCACTATCGGTTGATCCGACGGCTGGGCTCGGGGGGCCAGGGGGTCGTCTATCTCGGCGAACGCCGCGGGACGGATCGCTTCACCATGCCTGTGGCCCTGAAGGTCTTTTCGCCCGAACGCTACGGGGACGAACGCGTGTACGCCGAGGCGATGGCCCGCATCGCCCACGTTGCCGGCCACGTCGCCAAAGTCCAGCAGGACAACCTGCTCGACGTGCACAACTGGGTTGACCGCCATCGGATCCGGATCATGGAAATGGAATGGATCGACGGGTACGACCTGGCACGGCTGCTGACACCCTGGATGTATGATACGATCCGCGGGCGCGTGAGCTCGCGGCGATGGGAGTACATCAATCAGGTGATCATCACGGCCGGACCGGCGCAGCCGCGATTGAAGCCGGGCATCGCCATCGCCATCATCCGCGATTGCCTTGCGGCCCTGGGAGCGCTGCACCGGGAGGGGATCGTCCACAACGATCTGAAGCCGTCGAACATCATGCTCAAGCGGACCGGCAACGCCAAAATTGTCGACATCGGTTCAGCGTTCGACCTGGAGGATCTGCCGCTGGTGCGCATCTGCACGCCAAGCTACGCTGCCCCCGAGGTGCTCGACGCGGGCGAATGCACGCCGCGTTCCGATCTGGCCAGCCTGGGCTACGTGCTCATTGAGATGCTCGCCGGGATGCCGCTGTTTGAAAGCAAGACCAGTTGGCGCGACCTGCTGGAGGCGAAACGCGTCCTCTCGCAGCGGCTGCCGCGCCTGCTGCCCCAGGAAGTCGTCTGCAATGAGCTCTTGATGAGCTTCTGCCGAGGGCTGATCGCCCCGGACCCGATGCAGCGGTTTCCGAGCGCCGAAGCCGCCGACCTGCTCAAGGAGGGAGCGGCCAGTTTTCACCGGCAGTTGGTCAAGGGGGATCTGGCGAGCGAATACGATCACGAGATCCGGCTCTGGCTTGACACCACTCGGTCCGAAAACGGGTAGAAGACGGGGCCGGGGCCAAACACCCCGCCCAGTGCGGTTCAAGGTGGTTCCGGTACGGAATCCGAACCATCGCGCGGCCGTCGCCGAACACGGAAGTTCCCCTTCTGCGGCGCACAGGAAGACACCTGAGTTTTGGAGACGAACGTGATTTCGACGATCGCAAACAGCCCTTCTCAACCCACCCTTGTGTTGCCCAACGGCATCGGCGGGGGTGGTTTCCTCTCGGTCCCCTACCCAGGGTCGAACGGTCCAGGCGGCGGGAGTTACCTGGTGGTTCGCCTCCGCCCGGCACTGGTTTATGTCGTTCGCGCCCTGCACAAAGCCTATCTTGCCGACGCAGGACTTCCGGAGACCATGCGCGGCTGGCGTCATCCGGGCGTGCTGGCCACGATGATCGCCATGGAGAGCGGCTGGCAGCTCAACGCCCAAACGGTGAGGGCCTACATGTGCAAGATCGAGCGATTGATGCAGGCAGCCGTCCAGGATGCCAGGAAGCACTCCCCCACGGCCGCCTTGCCAAGCGTGCTGATCGAGCGGCAAAAGGGATTTGGGGCCCGATTGGCATTCATGTTCGGGCTGCGCGATCTGACCGATGAGGCAGACGAGGAGTGAACCAGTCCCGCCCGGATTACAGACGGAGGAAGATGGCCCTCTTTTCCAGCGCGCGGACAGCCGCGTAGCAGCAACCAAGAAACACGGCCAGCAGCCCCGCGACCGACGCGGCCGACGCCTCGGGGGACACGAATCGCTTGATGAGCTCATCCAGGGCGAGGTGGACTACGTAACCGGCCAGGGCGTTCGAGCCGAGCGTGGCGAGCGCGCCCCATCGCAGACCGCGAAGATCGCACATCCAGTAAAACAGCGCGTAGAGCGCCAGGGATAGCCCCGCCCCGAAGACCAGATACGAGACGCTTCCCGCACGTTGGCTCATCGTCCAATAATTGACCGGCCGCGAGGGCGGTACGAAAGGTGGCTCGACGAAGACCGCCGCGGCAGTGCCCGTGGGGCCGGCGTTGTTCGGGGCGGCCAGATTCACGCACGCCAGCGCGTAGCCCAACAACATCATTGCCGCGCCGCGGACCGCAATCCGGCGGACCGCGGCATGCGGCGAACCGGCGACGATGTCATAAGCCGCCGCCCCGGCAAGCATGGGCACAGTCCACGTGAGAAAGCCCAACGGGCCTCCGTCGATGCCCGGGAAGGCCATCTCCCAATCGTAATAGAAGCGGTACGACAACGCGACATGCAGGGCCGCCGAGGCTGCCGCAAAGGCCACGCGGGCGCGGGGCGCGGCCCCGATGACGGGCATGATCCACAAGCTGGTTACGCCCAGGTGCACCAACGTCTGGAAGAGATTACGGCCCAGCAGCCTCAGAGCCCACGTTCCGACATCCGGCGGCGGGCGGAACAGGGCGGCCGCAACGTCCGGGCCCAAGTACATCAACGCCCCCAACACGATCAAACCCACGGCGCGCCGCAGATACCGCAGGTAGAGCGGCCGCCGTGCCATGCTTGCCGAACGCCGGACGTACGTAAGCCGATAGGCGAAACCCGCGGCAAAGAAAAACTGCGGCATGACCGTGTCGGCATAGCTGCAGTAGGTGTTGTGATGCTTGAGAATCGCGGGGACGACGGCAAACGAGCCGAGGAAATTGACCACGAACATCGCCAGCACGGTGTACCCGCGGAATTGATCCAACGATGCCAGCCGCCCTGGAAGGGCCGCGAGCGAGGGCGCGGCCTTCACGTTCAACATGTCGCCGGGATACTCCATGGAGGTTCCGCTCGGATCCGGTGCCGGCAGCAACTGTCTTCCCAATGAATTCGTCTTAGAACCTATCCGTAAACCGCCTGGCACCTTGGTTTCGACCGGGAATACGGCGTCCTGGGCTGGTTCTCGGATAGGTTCTTAATCTAATCCGCAGCCTCCCCCGAAGACAAGCTTGCCACCCCCCTTTGCCGCTTCGCACAAGTGCCGAGTCCTTGGCCCGAATGCCACACGCTCTGGAGAGCGCTGAGAAAGGAGACTGGCTCCGCAAGCAATGGTGGTTTCAATTGAGTCGCTCAACAAGGCATCTCAGTGCCTGTACCCCTTTTCAGCACTCTCATTGGCAGGGGGTGCTGAAAACCGAGCCAGCGGGACAGCCGGTTGCGATTGCCTCGGTTGCACATCGGACCGGCGTGGAGCGCGGATGGTCCGAGTCAGGCCGCGCTAGCACCCCGTTTCGGGTGGTTCAGCTAGCGGTTTTTCCCTGGCGTTTTTCTTATGCTTTGCACTCTGTGTATAATACGCATACTTCCGATTTCATGCCAAATTCGGGGAATACAGCGAGATGCCGCGACCCAGTCTGGAACTTATCGTTCGAGCATTGCTGCTGCTGGTTCTGTCGGGCTGTGGGCAAGGAGGCGGACCAGGGCCTCGGGAGGAAGGTCATGCCGAACACACCGCGCCGCAGCAGTTACCGGTCAGCGACGAAGCATCGGCAAAGGCGGCGAAGTCCGAAACACCGGACGACGTTGCACCGGCCGCCGAGAATCCGATGATACGCGGTCTCGAGGCGGTCCTCGAATCGGTGCCCAGGGATGCGATGCCCGAATCGCAAGGCGAACTGGGCGACAGCCTGCGGGAAGCGGATTCGCTGCTGAGCAGGATCAAGAACGAGAACCGCGCGGCGATCAGGGAAGTGAATCGTCAGCAGCGACTCCCGGGGCAGGACTCCCCAAACATCCTCTTGCTGGTGGCGCCGCATACGGTACTTCGACACTTGGACGGCGGCAAGCCGGACGAAACGAAGGCCGCGAATCTCGACCGCCTGACCGCGGAAGCTGTCCGGTTCGTGAAATGGACGAAGACGAGCGATGCGGCGGCTGCCACGCATTGGGAGTTGATGACGGGCCGGCGTGCGCGCCGTGACGGACATCCGGCAATTGAGGCAAAGGAGTTCACACTCGCCGAACTTCTCTGGCAAGCCGGTTACACGACGGCGCTCGTCGGAGATTGCAGCCTGGGTGGGGCGGTCGTTTCCTCAGATCCTCGAACGCATGGCTTCGACCACTGGTTCGGTTACCGCAGTCGGATTGAGGCAAGTCATCCCTATCCGCAGTACCTTTGGAGCGATGGGGCCCGCCTTCGCGTTCTGGCGAATGCCGAGGGAAAACGCGGTGAACCGGGCGGGAATCTGGTGATTCGAGGAGTTCTGGACTATCTGAAGCGCGGCCGTCAAGGCCGTCCGTTTTTCCTTTACTTTGTCTGGACGATGCCCGAAGGCCCTGCTGTACCCCGGACCAACCAACCTGCCGGGACCGGCGATCCAGCAGGGAGCCCTGGTGAAGCCGGCGAGGCAGTCGGCCGCTTCGCGGGAGATCTGTCGGAAATCATGCGGCAACTGGAGGCGTTGAAACTTCATCGCAACACGGTGCTGATTCTTGCCTCGGAAGACATGCCCGCCGGACAGGCGGAGGAGGAATCTGCCGTGCCGGCCGGCGACGCGTCACGGCGCGAGACGGATCGAGCGGAGGGCAACTCACATGTTCCGTTGATCGTATGGGCGCCCGGCCGCGTTTCAAGGGGACACGTAAGCGACCGCGCTTGCAGCGCTTGTGACGTTCTGCCAACGCTGGCAGAAATGGCGGGAGCACGTTGCCGGTCGGGCGCGGCAGAAGGTGTCTCGCTGTTGCCGGCACTCGAACGAAAGCAATAGTTGTCCGGTCGTGCCCGGATCGGTGTTGCGTCGGCAAGAGCTGTTTCCGCGGCGTGGTTCATAGCAACGGGCAGGAACTTCATGGGAAGGCGGCCGAATTGGCGCTGGGTGGTATGCTTCGCGGCGGTCGCGTCGGCAGGGGCGATCTGCCGGCTAGCGGCCGTTCCCTCGGCCTTGGTCGAGGTTCCAACGGGGCAGACATCGCCGGCCGTTGAAGGCGATCGACCGCTGCCCGCCACGGCGCGGCCCTTGCCCGGGGAACAAGCCGGCTCGCCGTTGGATCCGCAGGGAAGCGGCCCTCTTCGGAAGACGGCGGATCCGGTCTCCTTCGGTGCTGAGGCGGTTGAGCAACGATTGCGCGGCGCGGTGCGTTACCTGGCGTCCGACGAACTGCAGGGACGCGGTCTCGGTACCGCGGGGATCGACCTGGCGGCGGAGCACATTGCCGAGGCGTTCATTGCCGCGGGGTTGAGGACGGATCTTTACCGAGGCAAACCGTTCCAGGAGTTCTCCATTGCCAAGCGATTGGTTTTGGGGGACTCGAATCGCATGGAAATCGGCACACATCAGGGCGAACGCCTTCCGCTGGCGGTTTCCCGCGACTACACGCCCCTTTCCTTCAGCCGCGCCGGTGCTTTCGACCTTCCGCTTGCTTTTGTCGGCTACGGCATCACGGCGCCCGAGTTGGGGTACGACGATTACGCCGGCATCGAGGCCGCCGGCAAGGCAGTGATCGTGCTGCGCCACGAACCGCGGCAAGAAGATGCCGGCGGCGTGTTCAAGGGGCCCTCCAATACCGAACACGCTTACCTTCCGCGAAAGATCTCCAACGCCGTCCGCCACGGAGCAGCAGGCGTGGTCTTCTGCACCGACCGCGGAAGTCTCGGCGAACGGCCGGCGGAAGAGCGTTCTACGGACCATGCCGAAGTGCAGGACGATCCTCTGCTGAAGTTTCCAGTCCGAGGGTATGTTGGCGACCGCCGGGTCCCGGTTTTCCACTGTCAGCGATCGGTGATCGACCCGTTGATTCGTTCCGCAGCGGGGAAAGGTCTCGCGCAATTGGAGAGCGAGATCGACGGGGACCTGGTGCCGCGAAGCACCGACCTGGGCGGCTGGCGGATCCGGGGGGAGGTATCGCTCAAGTATGTCGGCAGGGCGATCAAGAACGTCGTGGCGGTGTTGGACGGGAAAGGTCCGCTGGCCGAAGAGGCGATCGTCCTGGGCGCCCACTATGACCATCTTGGGATGGGCGGGATGGGCTCGCTTGCACCGGGCACCGGCGCGGTCCACAACGGGGCAGACGATAACGCGTCGGGGACTGCCGTCTTGACCGAGGTCGCCAGGAGTCTCGCTGCCAGGCCAAACCGCCCGTCGCGGAGCATTGTTTTCGTGGCTTTTTCCGCCGAGGAAAGCGGGTTGATCGGCAGCGAGTACTATGTGCGGAATCCGCTTGTGCCGCTGAAGAAAACGGTTGCGATGATCAATTTCGACATGGTCGGCAGGCTGCGCCAGGAGACGCTCACGATCCATGGAATCGAGTCTGCGGCCGAGTTCGGCCCGCTGGTGAGCAGCCTGGGCGGCAGGTACGGTTTTCGCGTGCGAAAGAGCCCGGCCATGTTCGGCCCGAGCGACCACCTGGCTTTCTATATGGCCAACGTGCCCGTACTGCACTTCTTCACGGGGCTGCACAAGGACTACCACCGGCCGAGCGACGACTACGAGAAGCTCGACTACGACGGCATGCGGCGGATCGCCGAGATGTCGGCTGAATTGGTCAGCCAACTGGCAACGGCAAAAGATCGGCCGCGATTCGCCAGTCCGTTCGAGGGCCTGGTGGACTTCATCGAACCGATCGCTCCGGAATCGGCTCGGACGCGACCGCGACAGGCATTCCTGGGCGTCGTGCGGGATCCGAACTACAGGGGACCGGGTTTCGCCGTGAGGCAAATCACCAAGTCGGGCCCCGCGGAGAAGTCGGGACTTCAAGCGGGCGACGTGGTTATCCAGCTTGGCGATACCGTGATCCGCGAGAGTGAGGACCTTACGCCGTGCGTTCGAGCGATGCGCCCCGGGCAGCGAGCACCGCTTGTCATTGAGCGGCATGGGACCCGATTTGAACTGGAAGTGACTCTCGAGGCGAAGTAAGCGGGTCGCCCGGGAAGGCAAAGCCGCGAAGCCGTTGGTAGCCGGATTCGTGAGAATTCGGGGCTTTTCGCAGGGACTCCGAAGTCTCACGACTTCGGCTACGGTCCATCTCCCGGCGCATTCCATGCAGAAAAATCAACGACCCGCCATATTGTCAGGGACGCGGGCGGTAGATCCCGTCTGCCGGATGAGATCCTCCGGGTTCCGCTCGGCAAGCGGAACCTACTTGAGAATCTGGCGGGTCGTTGAGAAAAATGCTTCACAGCGTTGCCGGGAAGGCGCACGGGCCGGCGAGCGTGCCCGTGATTCTCTATTCCGCAACGCTGGGGATCCGCCTCGCGGAACGAAATCCCACACTGGCGGCAAGGGCCGGCAGGCGGGCCCTTGCCGCATTTCTCCACGACTCCTCGCGAGTCGAATCAAGCACGGTCCGGATCACTCCTGGCCGTATCTGGCCCACCAGAGTTCCACCGCCTCGTCGGCCTTGCTGGCGCGGTCTTGGCCCTTTCGCCCCGTGGACAACTGGTCCCATTGCAAGGCAAGCCGGTAGTCGTCCAAGCGGGCGAACAACGCGTCGCGAACCGCCGGGTCGGATGCCCGCGCGGCCTGCGGTTTCACCGGCGCCACCGGCGACGCCAAGGCAACCTCCGCGGCAACGCCCGAAGTTGCCGGCGCCGTTTCCTCCGGCAGGCGGCGGACGCCCGTGCCCAACTCGCCGCTCATCAGATCATCCTTGTGCAACGA
>JABWBD010000153.1 GCA_013360685.1 Pirellulales bacterium | reverse complement strand
CTTTCCGACGGCCCACGCGCCCGTCCACCCGCCAATCACGCCTGACCCGGTCCGAAACTTATTTTCGGACGTGGCGATTCGGTAGGTATCGTAGGCGGCCCCACCAACTGCCGCAACACGACCGAGAGCACGCGCACCAGTAGCTAATGACGAAGCTCTAGCGCCCTGCATGAACTGCACGTTCCTGGCCTGAATAACTCCCCCCGACCTGATCTGGAGATCTTGAGCGATTTGCCGCATAACCTGCGGATCGAGAGTCTGACCGCGTGCATCGATGATAATGTTCTGAACCGTCCCCCGCGGCAAGTTGGGAAGACGGCTACTCAACGCTTGTTCAACCGTCTTACGGACCAGATTAGCGCGGCCGGCCCTCGTTGTCAGATCGAAGTTCTTCACCTCGAAGCTATTGCCGCGCTCAAAGTATTCTGGTCGCGTGCTGCCGCGACTGTTGGGCGCAGCAGGTTGACCGTTGCGGAATGACGCCGCTTGGTTTCCTCGCAAACCATACCACCTCCCGGCGTCGATTTCCGATTGTCTCGGCGTCACGCGATTTGCGACGGCTGAGACACGCGCAGGGACGTAATCGGCGGCTGAGATCAGACCCGCAGAGGCCGCGCCGGGATTGATCTGATCGTTTTGACCGATCGCAAACGCGAACTTGTCCACCATCGGCACGGAAACCAACATCTCGCGGCGAATCTGCTCCGACATGCCCGCTCGCCCGGCGAACCCCGCGCCGGAGGCCCCACCGCGGTCCATCGCCGCCACCAGCGTCCCCTGCCCGTAAGGCCGCGCTCAACAATAAGTTACCGGATTCATATCAATGTCGATTAGGTAGGATCTGATAGTTCCACTCGCCGTGAAATGGGTTGCGACGAATGCGTACTTCGGATAGTTGAGTATCAGATACGGTTTTCGCCTTTTGGTATTGCTGTTCGTCGAGCCAAGCATGGACTTCCAGTCCCTCCTTGGTTCGTGTTGAGCCGATCAGATTGACAGCGATTTCCATCGTCTCCAGGGGAACGCCTTGCCAATTGCGTGTGATGTGGCAGAAAAGCCGATGTTCTATCTTGTTCCATTTGCTGGTGCCGGGAGGATAATGGCAGAGTTCGATGGTCATTCCCGTCTCGTTGGCCAACTGCTGCAGAGCCCACCGCCAAAGTCGTGTTCGCGGGCTATTGCTTCCGCCGCTGTCTGCTGTAGTCAGCAGCCGTGTCGCACGCGGGTATCTCTCTTGGCCAAGACGTGTCCACCAACGCTGGATTGCGGCAACGGCAAACTCAGCGGTGTCATGGCTGATACCCACCGACACCCCGGCTTCGTTGTATGTGAGGTCGTACACGCCATACGGCACAGCCTTACCGAGCTTCTTGTCCGGAAAGTCGTGGCTCTTCACCTTCTCGGGATCGCCTTTCCTACGGTACGTGCGGCCCGGATTCTTCATTTTTCCCAGCGGTTCCTTCTTTTTTGTGTCCACGGAGATGGCTGGCTGCCCCGCACGCTGGAAGGCTTTGACTCGCTGGTTGATGTGCCGGAACTGGGCGTCGCGATCTGGATGTTGTTTACCTTCAATCGTCTTACTGTTGGCCTGCAGGCTATACCCACATTCTCGCAGTAGTCGACCCACCGTGTTTGCACTCACCGAGAACCCCTGTCGCGACAGCGCCTCTGCCAATGTGCGAGTGCCCTTGCACGTCCAGCGGAGCGGCGACATGGGATCACCGCGCGTACCAGAATCGACCAACCGGTCCAGACATTCAATAAGTTGCGCCTGCTCCGATTCACGTCGCTTCCGACCGCCACCCGGGCGACGCTGTTGCCATGGTGGCGGGGCGTCCGGATCATCAAGCTCCTTAATCCCATTCCGAATCGTTCGGTCCGACATCCCGGTGGCTGCCGCCACGGCTTCAATACCACCCCAGCCAAGCGACCGCGCTTCTGCCGCCCCCCATCGCCTTCGGGCGCGCTCGTCAAGGTCAGACATGATCGCGGTATACTTGTCACGAATCCATTCAATTACTTGTACGTCCGGCATGGCCGGAACCATCCTCGAAACCGCATCCTGCGTCAATACCAATTTCGGTAACTTATTGTTGAGCGCGCCCTTATCCGTTTTTCGCAGGTGAGTCTCTCCGAGACTCGCTTTCCGTCTCGGAGAGACTGGTCTACGTGGTAATTCCCTTTCTGCCGATCGTCGAATCCATTCTTACCGCTGGCTGCGGGTCCACAGGCGCCACAGGGCGCGCCTTCGGCGCGGTGAAGTCTCGTGTGACCGATTCGCCCGCCTGGAGGCGTCCACGCGCACGTGCTGGGCGTCGGGCTTCACTGCCAGGCACATGGAGATCAACCGCATCGGTTCGTGCTCGCAGACGGAAATGCGCCAGCCGGCTTTCTCGATCTCCGCGCTCAATTCCTCGCTGCTCCGCAGCCGCATGTGCCATGCCAGCCCGAGTTCCAGAAACGCCACGCGGTCGTGGTAATCGGTCTGGCTGATGATCAGGTTTCCCTCGGGCCGGGTGCAGTGATGGATCGCGCCGAGGAGCTTCGCGAGGGTCTCGTTGGAGTGCGAGCCGATGTCGAGATACTCGGCGATGCCGTGGCAGACGGCGATTCTTGCGCCTTCGAACGGAATGCCGAAATGCTCCCGCGCCGCATCGAGAACGGATTCCATGTCGCTCTTTTCCGCGACATTGCCGAGGTAGACGAAGCCCTTGCCGTCGAGGCCGTGTCTCTTGAGGACCAGGCCGATCTCTTCGGCGGCTCTTTCGTCCTTGTCCACTCCGCAGTAGTAGACGTCCGGCCTGCCGGCGCGCGCGATCACTTCCACTTCGAGACTGCCATCTCCGCCGCCGATCGCCAGCACCAGCGCCGGCACGCCCTGCGGCTGGGCCGCCAGGCATGTCTGAAGCAGCTTCTGCGCGATCGTCCGCCGGTTCCTTGCAGCCTTGACCGCAGGCGATTGCATGAGCAAGCGGTTCAGCAGGTCGCCGCGGAGGTCCGGGTTTTCGTAGTCATACATCGTCCGGAGGACCCGAAACGATCCGCCCTCGCGCTGGACGAAGAGCAGGCGGGCCAGCTCCCCGCGGCTCATGGAGAAGATCCGAGTGGCAGCGACAGGAAACGTGTTCATCAGGGCCGCAACGACATAGCGGTTGAGGACATGGCGCCCCCAGGTGTCGGTCTCCAGAGGCCGACGGATGCCGTGCTGTTCAGTCCAGAACCGGAGAAGCGGCGTCATCCGCGGATACTCCCAGGCCAAGAGGTTTTGTCACACCGGTCATCGGAACGGGGATTGAGTCGTAGCGTTCGCAGGCGTCGCCGACGGACTGGATCAGCCACTCGCGGTCCGGACCGCGGCCGAAATGATCGACTTCGCATTCGTGCAACTGGGCGTGCGGGATGATGGATCGGACACGGCCGATGTAGGCTTCGCGCCCCGCGGCCGTATCGAGCGACATCAGCGCGTCGTTCCGGCCGAAGAAGAAATGGCAGGGGATCCATGAAGGGACCGCGATCCCGTCGAGGTAGCGGGCTTTCGAGAATTGCAGGACCGTTCGCGCCATGTTCACCCGATCGAACTGGAGCTCTTCGAATCGGTCTCGCTCGACGGCCAGTTCGGGAAACATGCGGCGGAGGAATTCGACCAGTGCCTCGCGGAAAGTACTGCTGCTGCAGTCGATCGTGTTCTCCACGATGCCGGCCAGAATCGACTCGGAACTTGGTTCGCAACCGAGATGGCGGGACAGGAAGGGAGCGAAGTCGTCCAGCCGCAGGATCTGGTCCAGCCGGAAGAGGCTGGAGGCTGCGTTGACCGTCCTCAGCAGCACTCCGCAACCTTCGTCTTTGAACTGGGCCAAGAGCGGGACCGTGCCGAAGCAGGTCGCCAGGCCGTGTAGCGGCAGGTCGCGTTCGTTGGCGTAGTTCCACGCCCAGACGAGGGCATGCCGGACGTCGCTCACCGTCCTGTCGAGTTCGAACGTCCCGGTGGAACGGGGGTGACCGCGGTATTCAAACGAGGCGAGAATACATCCGCGCCGGGTGAGATTGCGGAAGACGAGGAGAGACTGCGCCGCGCCGGCCCCGATGAGCGGGGCAATGAAGAGGACTCGCCTTGGCTTGCAAGGCGGTTTGGGCAACATGAACCTGGCGTGAAGTACGTCTCTGCCCTCGCTGGGAATGGAATGTTCTTCGAAGAGCGAAAACTTGGAGGATTGCGTCGCCATAGGTTACATTGCGCGTGCGGGTTTCTAGGCCGTCGTGACCTGCCCCACACGCCGATTGTAACCGATCGGGCGGCAATCCCTTGAGCATTTCGACCGAGTCTCGACCGAGTTTTTCGCGGATTCTCGGCGATCTCATTCGCTTTGTCGCGGCTGCGCAAAGTTGACGGGCGGTTTTTCGGATACCCCCTTCGCCGGTCCTTAGACCAGCGATTCGCGGTCGCGCGTGAGCTGGCGGCCGGTCGTCGTGCTCTGGGCCTTTTCGTGCTCGAGGCGGGCGATGCCGGCGGCGCCCAGGTAGCCGGCATCGGCGCCGAGGGTGGCGAAGTCGATCACGGTTTTCTCGGCGAGCACCGGGAACGTGCGGCGGCGGAACTCCTGGCGGACCCGCTTCAGAAAACGCCGGCCCAGATCCGATTCGCGGACTCCGAACGTCATCGCCCCGCCCAAGAGCACTCCGCTGGGATCGATCGTGTGCACCAGCGTCACGATCCCGATGCCGAGATAGCGGGCCGTATCCATGACGATCTCTTCGGCCAGCTTGTCGCCCGCCTCGGCCTCCTCCGCAACCAAAAGCGGCGAGAGCGCAGCGCCGTCCGCCAGCCGCCGGGCAAGAGAGCTGGATCTGCCGGAGTCGAGCGCCTCCTGGGTCCGCTTGATCACGGCATTGGCGCTGGCGTAGGCCTCGAGATGGCCCGTGTGCCCGCAGGGGCACAAGCGTGCATCATCGTCGTAATCGATCACGATATGGCCGCACTCGGTGCCGAACCCGTGCTCGCCCTCGATGATCAGATTGCCGATGATAATGCCGCAGCCGACGCCGGTGCCCAGCGTCAGCAGGATCATGCTCTGAAACTCGCGCCCCGAACCGACCCAGAACTCGCCGTAGGCGGCGGCCGAGGCGTCGTTGACGAAGGCAACCGGCAGCCCGCAGTGGTACGCCACGCGGTCGCGAACGGGAAATCCGCCCCAGCCCGGAAAATTCATCGGGTTGATCATGATGCCGGCCGGGATATCGAGCGTACCGGGCGATCCCAAGCCGACCCGGGCCACGACCGAGGGCTCCAACCCTGCCGATCGGATCAGGTGCAGCACCGCCGCGCCGATCCGCCTGGCGGAATCCTCCGGCCCGGCTTGGACTTCCGTGGCGATGGAGTTCCAGGCGATCGTCTGCCCGAGATCATCGACCAGGCCCAACTTCACCGTGGTTCCCCCCAGGTCGATTCCGAC
The DNA here is from genome assembly GCA_013360685.1 of Pirellulales bacterium. Lineage (GTDB taxonomy): Bacteria > Planctomycetota > Planctomycetia > Pirellulales > Thermoguttaceae > JABWBD01. The sequence goes on along the minus strand of JABWBD010000153.1, from coordinate 11,408 downwards.
ATAGAAGGGGGAACAAGCGTTTTCGAGCGCCACGAGCGAGCAATGGTGCATCATGGCGTCACCTCCACTGGGGATTGCGGGATGAGTCTCATAGGCGAGACTAGTATAGTTCCGCGGGAGATCCGACGCAACGCACTGGGTGCTGCCATCGGGCCAGGGGTGGAGGAACGATGGAGTCGTGGGGCGATTTCTTCCTGGGATCCCGCTTCCCGAGAACCAGATAGCATGCCCGCAATAGTGCAACGAGCAATGCCCGGTTCGGGTGGTTTCGCGCTCGCTCGTCGCTCTCCCGCCTTGGAACGGGTGCCCCCATTGCGACCAGTCAGCCTTGCCTCCCGGTACGCCGCGCAGCCGCTTTACACGTTGCCATGATTGCGTTACAAGCAGAGTGTCGGATCCTTGGGGCGAGGTGGAAAGGAAGGTCAGCAACGTGCGTTTCTATCTGGGCGTCGATGTCGGAGGAACGAAGATCCAGGCTTCCCTCGTCGAGGGTTCCGGCACGGTGGTCGGCCGTGAGAAGGTATCCACTCCCCGCAACGTTGGGCCGGACCAGGTCGTTGCCGAGGTCGAGCGGGCCATGGAAGTCGTGGTGAAAGCCAAGGGACTCCAACTCCGCGATTTGACGGCGATCGGGATCGCGGTTCCCGGCGTCGTCGATCCGGAGGCGGGGCGCGTGGTCGTCACTCCCAACATGAACCTCGACGGCGTCGCGATCGGCACGCGGATTCGCGATCGGTACAAGGTCCCTGTCGCCCTGGGCAACGACTGTAATCTCGGAGCGCTGGGAGAAGCCTGGCTCGGCGCCGCGCGGAATGCCAAGAGCATGATGAGCATTCTTGTCGGCACGGGGATCGGCGGCGGTTTTGTCCGTAACGGCAAGCTGTGGCGCGGCGCGCGGGAAGCCGCCGGCGAGATCGGCCACATCGTCATGCAGATCGGCGGACCGCAGTGCGGGTGCGGCAACCATGGCTGTTTCGAGGCATTGGCCAGCCGCTCGGCCATCGAACGCGATCTGCGGGCCGGCGTGGCGGCCGGCCGCAAGACCGTGCTGACCGAGATGGTCAAGGGCGATCTCTCGGTGATCCGCTCCGGGGCGCTTCGCGACGCGCTGGCGGCGGGCGACGAGTTGGTTACGGAGGTGATCTCGCGGGCGTCGGAAACCCTCGGCTATGCGTGCCTCACCGTCCGCCACTTGATCGATCCCGAGGTGATCGTGCTCGGCGGCGGCCTCATCGGGGCCTGCAGCGGGTTCATCATGCCCATCGTGGAGCGGATCATCGAGAACGACCGGCTTCCCGGCGCGCGCAAGGGCGGCCACGTGTTTCTCTCGGCCCTCGGCGACGACGCCGTCGTGCTCGGCGCCGTCGCCCTGGCGCGGATCCAGGTCGGCCGCAACCCGTTCCATAAGGAGCACGTCGTGGCGGCCAAGTACCCGCAGGTCGCCTGGCAGCGGTTCGGCGAAGTCACGGTCCAGCAGAAGACCTACGCGCGCGACGTCTATCTCCTCGTCGACGGCAGCGTAAAGAAACGGAAGAAATCCCTGGCCAAGCAGTCTTACGGCGATTCGCACATGGTCGGGCCTGAGGAATTGGAAAAGGTCTGCAAGGGCGGCCCGGAGATCGTCTTCGTCGGCACCGGCGAGTCGAACCACTTGAGCTTGAACGAGGATGCCCAGCGGTTCCTCCGGCAGCGTTCGATCCAATGCGAATCCTTGCCGACCCCCAAGGCCGTTGAGGCCTACAACAAGTCGGCCCGCCGCAAGGCCGCGCTATTGCACGTGACGTGCTGAGACGGGAGGCCTCGCCGTGTCGGAAATCGTCCGTTTTTCCGTTTCGGTCGAAGATGACCTGCTGGAGAAATTCGACCGCTTCTGCAAGGAGGAGCAGTTCGCCACGCGCAGCGAGGCGGTCCGCCAGTTGATCCGCGACACGCTCACGCGGCGCGCCTGGCAGTCTGCCGAACGCGACGTCGCCGGCACCCTGACCCTGGTGTACGACCATCACCGGCCGCAGCTTCGCGACCAGTTGATGGAAGTGCAGCACGACAACACCGACGTGATCGTCTCGACGCTCCACGCCCACCTGGAGCACGACCTTTGCCTGGAGGTGATCATCCTCCGCGGGCCGGCCGGGCGGATCCAGGAGATCGCTTCCCGCCTCAGCGGCCTCAAAGGGATTTTCAAGGGCGAACTCGTTATGGCCAGCGCGCAAGAGCATTGATAGCTGCCTCTTCGTGGGTAGGCCCAAAGGCTGATCCGACTCCCAGTCGCGGCGGCGGCATCCCGGTCTAAACCTCCGACAATCTCGTCGGAGTCGTTATGGGGTGGCCTTTGCCTCCCGGATTGCCATTTGCGATCCGCCTTGCGGATCTCCCGTCTTTCGAACGGCCGCCACGGCAAGCACTTCTCCGTCGTGCGAAAACCCCACCACTGCCGAGCCGTGGGACATCGGCCCCGGAGAGACGGCCTCGCTGCCGACGAAATGGATGAGTTCCGATGGCCGCACGGTCCCTCTCGCCCGGGTAGACTGGAAGCATGAGCGAACGTGCTTCATCCCACGCCGAACGTTCTTCCGATCGCCCGGGCAAGACGCGAACTTGGTGGCACCCGCTCTTGGCCAGATTGCTCGACCATGTCCAAGCCAGCGCGTACACCGTTCGCGAGGAAGTGCACGCGCTGGGCAGCGGCCGGTATCAGGGTTGGAACCAGGCAACGGGGACCTGTCAGGGTTTTCCTCCCCGCTGTCTATCCGCAGAAGAGCCGAGGCGATCCGGCTGCCATTGAACGGATGGAGAGATCTCGCCGAACAAGCGGATGCAGTTGCCCGGGGACTGCGGTCGACGGTTTTTCAGGTGGTGCGATCACTCGCCGCGGTCCCCGGCAACTGATCTTGGTCGTTCGGCCAAGGTGGGCGCATGCCAATAGATGATCGCTGGCAACGCTTGGAGCCGTTGGACTGGGAGGCGTTTGCCCGGAAATGGCTCGCGGAACTGCGCGGCACGCCCGAGGATGCGGAGTCGGACGTGGGGCAGTCGGTCATTATGATGAACTTCACCGCTACACCCGAGCAGCAGTGGCGATTCACTCAGGCCGCCGTATCCCAAGCTCGGTCGGACGATGAATTGGGCCATATCGCTTCGAGAGGTTCCTTCAACGTCTATTGAGTGTTGCGGCCATGCCTGTATAATAGGGGTAGTCAGGGCCGTAACAGTAGCCTCATTGCGGCGGCCACGAGGCTCTGGTCGTCGCTCGGACTGCTTTTTTCACGTTCCGCGTGTTCTGTGCGCCCGATCGCCGTACTGCGGAAAGGTGCGTGAACAACGATCGACGAGGATGGGTGTCGATGCGGCAGTTCAAGTGGATCGAGTGGAATCTGCAGAAGATCGAAGCTCACGGCCTTTCGGCCGAGGAGGTGGAGCCTGCGTTCGACCACGTATTCAGCCTCCAGCAGCGCAGAGACGGCTCGTTCCAGATGTTCGCCGCGACACCCGCGGGCCGCCGGATCTGGGTGATCTGGCGGTACGATCGGGAGGAAGACGAAATCCCGGACATTTTCGGCGAATTGGGCGAAGTGCCCATCTTCGTCATCACTGCCTATTGAGAGGGATACACGATGAGTAGACCAGAAATTGACCAGCGGAGCCCCGGACGCCGCGCTCGCGACGAGCAGATCGCAGCCGAGCCGCCCTTGGCTCCCCTCGAATTACCGGCGGACGCGGTCGCGTCGCCGATGGAGGCGCACCTTGCGCGGCAGCCCGGGCGGCCGTTGGCAGTGGCGGGCGTCGTAGAAAACGGCGTGGTGCGCCCTCTCGATCCAACCGTGAGATTGCCGGAACGGTCCCGAGTCATTATTGTGGCGGCTGAGGAGAACTGACGGGACGATTGCCGACATGGGAAGGCCGAACCGGCGGCTTGAATACAAAGAGGCTGGTGCGGCGCATCCTCATTGGTCCTTTGCTTGTCGTAGCGGCCTTGCCTGCCGCGGCGTCCATTCGACGACAGGCCGAACAACCATAGCGAAGGTTTGCATCTGTGACAGCGAATCCTTACGAATCTCCGGCCACTGATTCAGGTATGGACGTGATGAAGCCGCCTCGTCCGCCCATTAGCTGCCTTGAGAGTGCATACGCCTTGTCATTCCCATCGGTCTTGGCAGCGCTCGCATTCTCGTGTGCCGGAATCATGAGTCGATTCGGCCCATACATGGGTGGTTACCGGACGGAGGTCTCGAGCGTAATGGGCCTTGCGGTTGTGGGTCTGCTTAGCATGACGGGCATTGTCGCGGGAGTGAAGCTAGGAAGACGGAGCGCGAAAGCGATCGCCGGATATGGCTTTCACGGCGTACTACTTCTACTTTGCGCGGTGGCGATACCGCTGTTGCTGGCGTCCTGGTTTCTCATACCGTGAGATGGTCGCCGATCGCTGCACGATTCGGCACGACCGCCGCATCGGCTACTGGAAGTACATCGTCGGACAGCACGCTTCCGAGCGGTTGGAAGAGCGAGGGATCATGGAGTGGCAGGCGGTCGCGGGGCGGAGGATGCCGAATTGTCCGCCGAGCGACCGGACGCGAAGCCCAATCCCGCCGTGGAGCATGAACCTCGGCTGACCGACATTCTGCGCTCAATCCCCGAAGCAGGTCCCCACCAGCCGGGCCGACTGGATCCAGGGATGGCCCGGCGGGACGAGTTTCTTCTTGCCCGCCACCTCTTCCAGAGGCACGGGCTCGACGCCGTCGCCGCGGACGGCGATCATCACGCCCGAAACGCCCTGATTCAGCAGCTCGGCACAACTGGTCCCCAGCCGGGTGGCCAGCATCCGGTCGTACGCCGAAGGCGTGCCGCCACGCTGGAGATGCCCCAGGATGGTCAAACGCGTCTCCTGGCCGGTCATCTTCTCGAGCTGCTGCGTCAGCCGCACGGTGTGCTCCAGATGGCGCTCATGGAACTGGTCCAGTTGCTCCGAGAGCTTCCTTTCTTCCCACCGGGACTTCGCCGCCAGTTTCTTCGCGAGTATCTCGTTGACTTCGCGGGCGTCGTCCACCGACATGGCCCCTTCGGCGACCGCGACGATACTAAATCGCTTCCCGGCACGCGCCCGGTCGCGGATGGCCTCGGCGACGCGCTCGAGCTGGTACGGGATCTCGGGGATGAGGACCACGTCGGCCCCGCCCGCGGTGCCGGCGCCCAATGCCAACCAGCCCGCCCGGTGTCCCATGGTCTCGACCACGATGATCCGCTTGTGGCTGGTGGCCGTCGAATGGAGCCGGTCGATGGCTTCGGTGGCAATGCCCAGCGCCGTATCGAAACCGAAGGAAACATCGGTCCGCGCGATGTCGTTGTCGATGGTCTTGGGCAGCGTGACCACACTCAGGCCGGCCTCTTTCAGGCGCAGGGCGTTCTTCTGCGTGCCGCCGCCCCCGATGCAGATCAAGGCATCGAGCTGGTTCCGCTGGTACGTTTCGACCACCGCCCCGGTCATGTCGCGGATCTCGCCGCCGATCTCCATTTCGTGGGGCTTGTCCCGGCTGGTGCCCAGGATCGTGCCACCGTTAGTGAGGATCCCGGAGAGCATCTCGCTCTCCAGCGCCATGGTCCGGTCGTGGACCAGCCCGCGGAAGCCGTCGCAGAACCCGACCAGGTCCATGTGAAAGATTTCGCGAGCGGCCTTTCCGATGCCGCGAATGGCCGCATTGAGCCCCGGGCAGTCGCCGCCGCTGGTGAGAATTCCGATGTGTTTGGGCATATTTCAGAGCTATTCTCTCGATGCGGGCACGATCTCCACTGCGACCTCCTTGCGGTCGCGGAGCACGCGGATCGCCGCCTTCTGGCCGATCTTGAGGGCCTCGATCGCATAGGTATAGTCGTAGATGTTCTCGATCTTCTTGCCCGCCAACTCGACAATGACATCTCCGCCCTTGAGCCCCGCCTTGTCGGCGGGCGATTCCCGGCTGACTCCGGAGAGCTTCACTCCTTTCGCTTCCGCCGCATAATCCGGGATCGTCCCCAGGTAGGCGCGGAGCCCAGCCCTGGCCCCATGTTCTTTTGGCGCGGCTTGAACGACATAGTCCGGCGGAGAGTCGCGGATTGCCAGCGACCGGGCCAAAAGCCCCATGAGCCTCGCGACCTTGGCCGCTCCCTCGTAATTGAGCTTCTCCGGAATATCGCGCGGCGTGTGGTATTCGGCATGCGAACCGGTAAAGGCCGACAGGATCGGAACGCCGCGCGTGTAGAACGACGTCGCATCCGTCGGCAGGTAGCTGTCCTCCTGCAAGGAAACCGGCAGGCCGACCGGGACGTTGGACCGCTCGATTTCGCTCCGCCATGCGCTCGACGAGCCGACCCCTTGCAGCACGAGCTTCTTGTCGAGCCGCCCGACCATATCCATGTTCAGGCAGGCTGTGATCTTGCCTTGGTAAGACTTGGCAAAATGGCCCGACCCGAACAGGCCCAATTCCTCGCCGGACCAGGCGGCGAAAAGGATGTCGCGCCGAAGGTCCAGTTTTCCGGCGGCCTTGCGGTCGGCCAGGTGCTGGGCGATCTCAAGCAAGGCCGCCACGCCCGAGGCGTTGTCGTCCGCGCCGTAATGGATCCCCTCCTTCTCGTCGTCCTTGGCCAGCGAAGAGCCGCTTGCCCCGGCGCCGAGATGGTCGATGTGCGCCCCGATCAGGACGATCTCCTTGCTGGGCTCGGCGCCGGCCTGGAGCCGCCCCAGCACATTGCGGCCGACCTTCTTGACATGCTCGATGTCGATCGAGGCGGCAAGCTGGACGCCTTGGAGATCGAATCCCATCACCGGCCCGCCCTGGTCGAGCTTGTCCTGCAGCTCCTTCAGCGACTTGCCGCGCGCGGCAAGCCACTCCTGGGCCACGGCGTCGGCAACGCTGATTACCGGAACGCTCGCGCCCGCCATGCTGCCGTCGGACCGCAGCGGCACGAGCTGCTCCTTCACCTTCGCGTTGGGACCGCTGACCACGATCAGCCCGCGTGCGCCCTTGTCGCGGACGAGCATGGTCTTGTAGCGAAGGCTGGCGTAGCGGGAGAGCTGCTGTCGCCGCTCGGGCGTAGTGTTTTCCGGAACGTACCGGAAAACCAGCACCCATTTCCCAGTCACGTCCAGGTGGACGAACGAGTCGTAGGCGTCCTGCTCGTCGCCGGCCGGGGCGGAAATGCCGTAGCCCGCGAAAACCACCGGGGCCGCGTCGAAGCTTCGCGATTCGGAAAAGGCCACCGGCCGCCACTGCTCGTCCAACTTGTACTGGCGGTCGCCCCAGGCCAGCCGATTGCCGTCGCCCAGCGAAACTCCTGCGTTGAACTCGAACGGCTGGAACCACGATCCCTTGTCGCTCGCCGGCTTCAGGCCCAACCGCTCGAAACAGGCCGCCGCGTAGGCGGTTGCCAGTTCTTCGCCCGGTGTGCCGGTCAGACGTCCCGCGAGTTCCGGCCGGCAGAGATACTCGACGTGCCGCCGCACGTCTTCCGGCAGGTACTCCGGCCGCGACTCCTCGACTGCACGCGCGGCGGCATCTCCGGCGCCGGCCGGCTGGGAGTCGGGGGCAGGGGTTGGCTTCGCAAGTAGCTCCTGTTTGCCCAAGCCCAGCAGTTGGCTGGCACGCTGGTGGTTCCAGTCGCCCAGAAAGATTTGGGACTGCTTCGACGGACCGCGATTGCTCGTCCAGGCTAGGCGATTGCCGTCGGGCGAAAAGACCGGCAGTCCGTCGAATCCCTTGGTGTACGTGGCTCGAACCGGGGCTTTCTCGCCTGCGGCATCGACCAGGTAAAGCTCGAAATTGGCGAAACCGTGCTGGTTGGTCGTGAAGATCAGGTACTCGCCTGAAGGGTGGTAGAAAGGGGCCCAGGACATCGCGCCCAGCTCGGTGAGTTGCCGCTGGTCGGAGCCGTCGACGTTCATGGTCATGATCTCGGCGGTCGCGGCGTTTTCCGAGAAACGCCGCCAGCAGATCCGCTTTCCGTCGGGCGAGAAAAAAGGCCCGCCGTCGTAGCCGGGCGCATCGGTGAGCCGCCGCACGTTCGCCCCGTCGGAGTCCATGATGTAAAGGTCGATCATGAAGGCCGGATCCACCTCGAACTTCTTACGTTCCGCTTCGGTCATCGCCTCCGTGTAGGCGCGGCGGTTCGAGGCGAAGGCGATCCGCCGTCCGTCCGGCGACCACGATCCCTCGGCGTCGTAACCGCGAATCTTGGTCACGTTGGCGAAGGTCTTCGCCTTCCGATCGTAGACGTAGATCTCGTACTGCTCGTCGTAATCCCAGGAATACCGCCGCTGGCTGCCTGCCTTTCGGTCCTCGATCTCCTTGGCCTGCTTGCGGCGTGCCTCGGGATCCTCGTGGGTCGAAGCGAACAGGACCTTGTTCCCATCGGGGTGAATCCAGGCACACGTTGTCTTGCCGTGGCCGGGCGAAATCCGCTCGATGTCGCCGGTCTCCAGATCCATCAGGTAGATCTGGAAGAAGGGGTTGTCCGGCTCGCGCTCGCTCTGGAAGACCATCCGCGAGCCGTCGCGGTTGAAGTAGCCCTCGCCGGCCCGCCGCCCCTCGAAGGTGAGCTGACGCACGCCGCTGAGCAGTCCGGCTTCCCTCTCCGCGGCGGCCGCAGGATCGGTGTCGGTAATGTCCGGCTCCGCCGGCTGGTTTTCCCCCGCCGGCTGGACGCAGGCCGCGGCCGGCATGGCGGACCACAGGCCCAGAGCAAACAGGATGCAAGCCGGCAGTCCGCCGGCGTGCAAAAGCGCTTTTGAGATCATCAGGTTCATGGCGGGTACTCAAGAGAGGGAGCGTACGGAGGCGAGGTTGAATCGCCCGCAAGCAGATTTGCCGAATCATACACGTGAGGCGGCACCGGAGCGATCGTACCAGAGACGGGGGTTCCCCCCTACATGCGTACCCAAGGAGACGCCGGCCGCGGCACTGCGGCAATCGTCGATCGGCCGGGTGACCTACGTGCAGCTCGCGCAGCAGCCGGAGGCTTACCGCGGGGAACTGGTCACCCTGGCGGGCACGGTGCGCCGCGCGCAGCGCGTCACCGCGCCGAAGAACGACCGCGGCATCGAGTCGTACTACCAGCTCTGGCTGCAACCGGAAGATGACCCCACCGACCCGATCGTGGTCTATTCGCTCGAGCTGCCGGAGGGTTTTCCCACGGGAATGGAGGTCTCCGCCGATGCAAGGTTGACCGGGTTCTTTTTCAAGCGGTGGGCCTATATGGCCCAGGACCGGCTCCGCAGCGCGCCGACAGTGCTGTCGCGGACGGTTGATTGGAGAAAACGGACCGAAACGGTTGCTCCGCGCCGGGACGGCGATCCTTCGATCTGGCTGGTCCTGGGCGTTTCGGCGGGGTTGGCGGCGCTCGGCGTCGTCTACGTTTATCTCAGAACCAAAGGCGAAAAGCGCCCCCAGGCAGAGAAGATCGTCGTGCCCGACCTGTCCCGGCAGTATTCGGACGCGGCGGTTTCCGAACAATCCCGGAGTTAAGCCTCGTGAATGCATGTCTTCGACTTCCGGCGATGATCCTCGTGATCTTGACTGTCGTCGGTGAGGGCAGACCGTCGAGGGCGCTATCGGGTTCGCCCGCCAGTTCGCGCGTTTCGGCGGAACCAGCGTCCGCGGCCGGGAATGCGTCGGCCCTGCCGTCGACCGTGCGCCTCGCCGGGCCTCGCGAACTGCTTGAACTGTACGGCATCGACGAGAGCCATTTTGCGAACCTCACCGACCGAGAACCGTGGCAGGCCGGCGAAGACGAGATCCTGATGAAGATCTTCTACCGGCTGCCGGGCCTGCGGATGGCGGATCTGGAGCGGTGGGCGAAACCGCTGGATCTTGAAGCGTTGAGGGAGGCCCCCGCGCCACACCGCGGTTCGGTCTATCGGCTCGTCGGCCGGGCCACCAAGGTTGAGCAACTGCAGCCGCTGCCGGAGATGGCCGAGCGACTGGGGCTGGAGCATTACTACCGGATCCGGATCGAACTGGCGGAACACGGCGTCGCGTCGGTGTTTTCCAGGAAGGTGCCCAAGGCATGGCAAAGGATGCAAGCACTCAACGAACCGGCGGCCGCTCTCGGCTTCTTCCTGAAGGTCGGCGGCGAACCGGGAGAACCGATTCCCATCTTCGCCGCACCGCGGATCCATTGGTATCCGGATTCAGCGCTGGGCGGCCTGGGAATGGACGTGGGCCTGCTGGATGAAGTCCAGCAGGAGGAAATCGCCGGAGGACCGAACGACGCCGCGGCGGGCATCGACATCCGCAAACTCCGGCTCACGGGCAACGACCGGGAAGCCTTCTACCAGATGCTTGCTGCGGTTGGCCGCACGCGCCCGAAGCAATTGCTGCAGGAGGCGCAACGGCGCGTGGCGGCCTCCGGCCGGGACTCTTACTCCGTGGTTCCTTTGTTCAATCAGCCGCAATCCCAGATCGGCCGGCTCGTGGTGCTCTCCGGCAATGCCCGGCGGGTCATCCCGATCCCGATCGACGACAAGGACATCACGGCGCGCCTGGGAATCTCGCGTTATTACGAAATCTACCTCTTCACGGAGGATTCCCAGGACAACCCCTTGGTATTCTGCGTCCGTGAACTACCCCCCGGCATGCCCATCGGCGCGGGCCCACAGTACGGCGAAGAGGTAACGATCGCAGGGTTCTTCTTCAAGACCTGGGCATACCGGCGGTCGAGCCAGGATGGAACGGACGCCGTGCAATGGCAATTGGCTCCCCTCTTGATCGGGCGCGAGGCGGTCTGGATACCGAGGCAGGCCAACCGCACCAGCCCGGTCTATGGAGCCATCGGCAGTGGGCTGTTCGTGCTGGTCCTAACGGGCCTGGGGTTGGCAGTCTGGCTTTACGGCCGGAGCGATCGCAAGGCCCGGAAGTTCACGATCGAGCGTCAACTCGTTCCGGAGGGCGGCATCGCGCTGGACCAACTGGCGCTCGATGCCGACGGCAAGCCCGATTTCCGTGGTCTTGCTGAAGCGGACGACGGTGAGAATCCGCGGAACATAGGGAAGATCGGGCCAGGGGCGGGTGAATGAACCTAGGCCGAACGTCCGACGGCCAGGAGTTGTTGTGCGCCACGAGCGCCCTTCAGCGAGATCGCTTCGCTACCACGCGTGGCCCCATTCCGTGCCGCTGAGCGATCGTCCCGTTTATCCGCCGGCAACAGGGGTAATGAGCACCACCTCATCTCCCTCTTGCAGATCGCGAGGCCGATGCCGGGCGACGGTTCCCAAGTGTACGCCGGAGACGGCCAACAGGCAGGTTTCGGGCAGCCGTTCCCCTTCGCGCAACATACCTGCCAGTAGCCGGAGGAGATCGTCCACGCTGCCGGCGTCGTCCAGCGTGACTTGCTGTGGCATGGAAGCAGCCAGATGGTAGTTTCGGCCGGAAAAGACGACGCGCACA
>JABWBD010000553.1 GCA_013360685.1 Pirellulales bacterium | reverse complement strand
TCGGGCAAACCCGTGCTGAAGCACGGGCCTCCACCGCCTGCGGCGGAACAAGGGGCGTAAACGCCCCTGCCACTGCGCTGTCCAATCGAACGGCAAGATGTCGGTAATGGCAAGCCTTCCCCGACGGCACGCGGCCGCCGTCTCGACCTTGAGAGTGTGCCAATGTTCTCGTCCAACCGAAGGGCCCGGCCGACCAACTTCTCGAGTTACGGCAAGGGGCACTTGGAGTGCCATGATAGCGACATTCGGAACGCCTGGCGAGACACGTTTCGCAATGCCCCTCCCCTGTGGACTTCTCTGGACCACGGACCGCGCTGAGCCAACCAGTAGCGGGATACGTTCACCACCATGCATGGCATTCCGTTTGCGCCGGATCAGCCCGCGAACTCGAAGGCGGGCAGACCTTGGACCCCGGGCCGCACGGCAAACAGAGCGCCCGCCTGCGGCTCGGCCGCGAGTGCTTCGGCCGTCATGCCGGTCCGCGCCGTGGTAATGTAGAGCGTGGCGAGGTCGGGACCGCCGAATGCGCAGGAGGTGGTTCGCGACGCCGGGACCAAGACCGTGCTCAAGAGCCGCCCGGTCCCCGGATCCCAACGGTTGACTCGCCCGCCACCCCAGTGGGCGACCCAGAGCATCCCGTCCGCGTCGATCGTCATGCCGTCGGGCTTGCCCATCGCGTCCGGAACGTCCACAACCGTGCGCCGGTTGCGGATCGCGCCGGTATCCCGATCGTAACCGAAGGCGTCGATCCGGTGGGTGCCGGTGTCGATATAGTACATCGCTCTTGCGTCGAGACTCCAAGCGAGGCCGTTGGAATTGACCACGCCTTCAAGGACCCGCCGGACGGAAAGATCGGGGTCGAGGCGGTAGAGGGCGGCGTCCGGCTGCCGGCGGTGGCTGATCGTGCCGGCCCAGAACCGGCCCGCCGGATCGCACTTGCCGTCGTTGAAGCGATTGTCGGGCAGGTGGGATTCGGGGTCGGCCAGCATGGTCAATTCGCGGCTCGCCGGGTCGAGCAGGGCAATCCCGCGGCGGAGGCCGAGGACCAGGCCGCCGCGTGCGCGAGGGACGACCGTGCCGACCTCCTGACCGACGTCGATCGCCACGTCGTCGCCGCCGGCGGGGTCGAAGATGTGGACCTCGCGGCCCTCGATGTCCACCCAGAGCAGGCGACGGCGGCTCGCGTCCCACAACGCGCCCTCGCCGAGAACCGCCCGGGCGTCGAGAAGCAATTCCGCGTCCATCATGGCGCCTCAGTCCGAGCGTAGACCTGTTTGCCGCCCAGCCAGGTGCCGAGCACGTTGATGTCTTTTACCTCGTCGACCGGGCAAATAAGGATGTCCTTGTCGAGAACGATGAAGTCGGCCAGTTTGCCCTTCTCGAGCGATCCTTTCTCCTTCTCTTCGAAGGTGAGATAGGCGCCCTGGATCGTATAGAACCGTATGGCCTGCTCGCGGGCGATGGCCTGTTCCGGGTGCAGCGGCCGGTCCGTCCAACGCGGCTGACGCACCAGCGTGGTCCAGATGCCGAGGAAGGGATCGTACGTGTTCAGCGAGCGGCGCCGACCCAGCTTCTGCATGTGGTCCGATCCGCCGGCAACCATCACGCCCCGCTCGAAGAGAGTTTTGTACGGTTGGAAGTACGCCAGCCGCTCGTCGCCAAACTGCTTGACGAGCGTCGAGCCGTCGAGCCAGATCCACGCCGGCTGGAGGTCCGCCACGATCCCCAGCTCCGCCATTTTCCCGATCGCTTCGGGGCTCATGAAATTCGAGTGGCTGATGCAGGGCCGCTCGTCGCGGACCGAAAACTCCCGATTCACCCGTTCGTAGGCGGCAACCAGCGCGTCGATGGCCGCGTCGCCGACCGCATGGGCCGTCAATTGCATGTGGTTGGCCAAGGAGCACCGCGCAATCCGATGGAGTTTGTCCGGTTCGATGAAGAGCATGCCGCGGTACGCCGGATCGCTGATCGAGTAGATCTTGCTCACACCCCAAGGCTTCCGCATGTAGGCGCTGCCGGTCAGCATTCCGCCGTCGAGGTAGACCTTGATGCCGCGGAGCCAAAGCAAGTTGTCGTAGCGGCGGAGCGGGTGGCGCGAGGCTCTAAGGATGGCCGCCTCGATTTCGTCGAGCGGTGGATTGGTATCCACGTAGTAAGTCAGGAACATGCGGCAGGTCAGTTCGCCGTTGTCGCGGAGTTTTGCGTAGAGTTCGACGGAGCTGTCGGTGGTTTCGCGATCGTTCACGCTGGTAATGCCCACCTCGTTGTAGGCCGCCAGCAAGGCCCTGAGACATCGCCGGCGGTCTTCGTCGCTGGGCGCCTTGCCGACCGGCTGCGCCTTGATCAATCGCGCACTGCTGCGGAGGATACCCGTCAGCTTGCCGGTCTTGGGATCGCGTTCCAGGGAGCCCGGCTGCCCGTCGGTGATCTGAAAATCCTCGTCGATGCCGCTCAGCGCCAGGGCCAGCGAATTGACCGATGCGTCGGGCCCGGTGCGGAAGATCACCGGGTTCTTCGGCGCGACGCGATCGAGTTCTTCGCGCGTGGGAAAGCGGCGGTCGCGAAGCCGCGTGATGAACACCTGTTGGACGACAATCCACTGGCCGTCCTCCAGCACCTCGGCCCGATGGCCGATGTAGTCGAGCACGTCGGCCACGCTTTCCATCTCGGGGATGCGGTGATCGAATTCGTGGAGGGCCGCATCGATGGGGTGCGAGTGGGTATCGTTCAGCCCCGGCAGGACCGTTTTCCCGCCCAGATCGATCCGCTTCGTGCCGGGGCCCGCCAGCTTCAAAACCTCGTCGCTCGCGCCGACTTCCAGGATCCGTTCCCCCTGGATCGCCATGGCCTCGGCAATGCGGAAGGCGGGATCCACGGTAACGATCTTGCCGTGGTAAAGAACCACGTCGGCCGGCTCCGCGCGGCCGGTCCCCGAAATCAACAGGCACGCTGCACAAGCGTACACAACAGCGCGGTCAGGCATGGTCGCACTCCTCCCAAGAATCACCGCTGGAATATCGCCACCATCATACCTCAGGGAACCGCGCGTCGAAACCAGACCCGTCGGCGCCGGCCCGGCCGGGCGGAATCCATTGCGCGCCATAGGACTCGTCCACCAACAATGTCGCCTTTCGCTCCGCGAAAGGCGACAAAACCACGGAGTTGTTCCTGGACAGCGCCATAGGTTTGTGGCCTTGCCATTACCCATATCTTGCCGTTCGATTGGACAGCGCAGTGGCAGGGGCGTTTACGCCCCTTGTTCCGCCGCAGGCGGTGGAGGCCCGTGCTTCAGCACGGGTTTGCCCGA
>JABWBD010000552.1 GCA_013360685.1 Pirellulales bacterium | reverse complement strand
CGGCACCGGCTCGAAATCGAGGGACCGGCAGTCGATCAGCAGGGCGTGGCCGGCCCGTCCGGCAGCCGAGACCAACTGGTCCATGATCCCGCATCGAACTCCAATCCACTCGTTTTCCGCGCGCTGTCCGAGCCTGGCCATGGCCACCGGATCCCACGGCAGCCCTCCCACGGCGGAAAACGCGCGTGCCGTGGCCAATTCCAAGGCCGCGGACGAGGAGAGCCCGGCCCCCACGGGCACGTCGCCCTCGACCAGCCCCTCCCAGCCGCTGAGTGGGAAGCCGGCCTCGCCCAGCGCCCAAGCCACTGCCTTGAAATACTCCGTCCAGCCGGAGCCCTCCTTCGCGAAGTGCTCCAGGGAGAACTCGCCCGTCTGGCCGTAATTGACCGAATGGACCACCACGCGCCGGTCCTCGCGCGGCCGCAGGGCGATCCAGACCGCCCGGTCGATTGCCATGGGCAGAACAAACCCTTCGTTGTAATCGGTGTGTTCGCCGATCAGGTTCACGCGGCCCGGTGCACGCACGACCCATTGGGGTGGCTGCCCATAAAGCTTCGAGAAGCGTTTTGCGGTTTCTTGGGGGTCGATGGGCATCGGGTTGTCGGCTTGGGACAAGTACGAGCGAAGCCCGTTCCGTCGGCGGCAATCCTCTATCCTGGCGTCGTCGGGTCGCCCGGTCAAGGTGGCAGAGAGCCGAACGCCGGCCCGTGCCTTTGGGTGTAGGGTCGTGAGGGTTGAACGAAAAACGCCCCGCAGGCGGCGACCTGCGAGGCGTTTGGCCGGATTGGAGCAGGATAAGAGCGGATGCTCGCACTAATCCCCGACAACGCGGAACACATCAAGAGACAAACGGCGGTGGGCGGCCTGGCCGATGTCGTCCTTGGTGCGGCGCTTGCCCACAGCGTGCCAAGGGGTCACTTCGGCCAGTTCGGGCATCAGTTCGACAAGCTGCTCGACCAGCATTTGCGCCATGCGGCGGATCCCGGGCTGCTGGGCCCGCTCGAGAATGGCGGCGGCGGTCTTCATGATCCGGACCATCTTGGCCCGTTTCATGACCGGCCCGGAAAGGGGTTCGTCGACCTCAACAAGTAATTCGGCGACGGGAACCTCCAGGGCCTGCTGCCACTCGTAGAGCACGCTGACCGGGATGTCGGCGGTCTCCTCCTCCTGCTGCTTCACCTGCGAAACCTCGACGTTCATTCGCCGAGCCACGGTGCGCCGTGAAACACCTTGCTGCTGGCGGACTTCCGCCAGCCGGTGCAACCGACGTCCCGTCGCCTCCCTGCGAACGGGCGCGCCGGGAGTGATTCCGGCGCTGGGCAATGGATAATCAACAATGCTCATAGGATTGCCTCCTCGCCACGATCAGATCGTAGCCCCACACGGAACGATGAGTAGAATGAGAAACAAACACACGTACCGCGCGCGGGACAACCCGACGAAATGCTGCGGAAACGATCGGCTGCAACCGCCCGAGGAGAGGACGCCGTGGAAACCGTTCAGCCTGGCAAGACGCAGCGGATCAAGAGCAATGGGAAGAATAGCGTTGTCTATGAGACGGATGCCGCTCTGCCTGCTGAAAGTACACGAGTCCCTTCACGTTCGATTTCTGCCACCGGTTCGATCGGCAGCGATATGGGTTACCCGACGTGCGAATATTCGTGAACGACCCCGAAGGATCGATGCCAGTGCAGCCAGTCCAATCAATGGAGGACCAACGGATCGTAGATACGACCACTGTCGAGATCCGAATAACCAAACACGGCGATCTTTGCCCTAAGATCGGTCGTCTGCTTCAGCTAGCCCGCCAGGACGGCCAGTCAATGTGGTAGAATAGGTGGCTTGGCCTGCCCTGCGCCGTTATTCTAAACGATCGGCCGGCGATTTACAAGCACCCCCGCAACGATCGGGCCAAATTTTTCTGGGCGGGATTTTCGCTCAAATCCTGCGGAAAACCGACCGGCCTATTCGCCGACAGCGAACTGGCGAATCCTCTCCAGGTAATTGGGACGTCGAAGCCGATTCGACTCCGGCGCGGCACTTCCGACCTGGGTGGTCTGGGTGCACTCCGCCGCAACAGCTTGGCCCGATTTGCGAAGCCCCTGAGGCCGTTTCACAGTGCGGTCCCGGACTTCTACTTCGTGCCATTGGAGACGGTTTGCCGCCAGGAAGTTCCGCAGTTCGAGCAGGCGCGCCATATGGTTTCGGATCGACTCAAAGGCCCGGCGATGGAACATGCAGAATCCACCGCGGTCTTCCGACTTGGACTGCCAACGGCCGTTCCACCGCCACGGAGCCGCTTGGGCACATCGTCCCAGCACGATTTCGTGGTCGCCGATCACCTGCCACAACCTCCGGATCTCGTCGCCCGGCACGGTACAGTCGGCGTCTGCCAGGAAAAGAACCTCGCCGCTGCTGTGGACGACGCCCGTGGAGATGGCGGCCAATCGCCCCTTCTCGGCGGCATGGCGGATCGCTTCCACCTGTGGATAGTAAGCAGCCAGTTCATCGGCTACCTCAATGGTGGCATCGCTTGAGGCGTCGTCGATGATGACGATCTCAAACCGCGAGGTCAGATCGGGCAGGACGTCCAGCAGCTCCAGGACGGTTCCGGACAGCATGCACTGGGCATCGCGCACCGGCAGCAGGGCGCTGAGAGAGCGTTCCAAGGTACACCTTCTGCCAGGAGGGAAACCGGGGGAGGAAACAGCACTGCGCTAGTGGTAATCCTCGGTTTCCGCCGCACACCCACTCCAGAATCGTTTGCCGACGGACGTTTACGCAATCCGTGCGGGACGGGCCGGTTGTGTGGGTACGCCCGGCCGTGCCGTTGGATCGAGGACGCCGATCCGCCGAACCACGGTCGATCCCCGGTAACCATTTTGCCTCCGCGCGTGTATACACACACGGCGTTGACCGACTACCATTTCACGAAGCGAGGTAAACCATGAGAATCCGGGCTTGTTTAGCGATCGTCTTGTTGGGCTGGGCAGCGACCACCCAGGCCGCCCCCGTCGAGTTCCAAGAGATCCCGGCCGGCGCCAAGTGGCTGGCGCACGTCGATGTCGACGCGATGCGAGACACAACGCTCGTCCCGCGGGCCTACCACCAGGTTGTCCAGGAACATCCGGAAGCCGAGCGGCATTTCGAGAAAGTACGAGAGATCTCGGGAATGGACCCGCGGCAGGGACTGCATTCCCTCACGTTCTGCGGTACGAAAATTTCCGAGGAACAGGGTATATTGATCGTCAAGGGAGATTTCGACCAGGCACGGCTCGAGGAAAAGGCGAAAGACGCGCCGGACCACGAGGTGGCTGCC
>JABWBD010000152.1 GCA_013360685.1 Pirellulales bacterium | reverse complement strand
AGATCGACATCGCCGGGGACTCCTGCTATAGTTGTGTCATGCCGCTGACGGATGAACAACGGGATTGGCTGGCGTTGACGCTGGTGCCGGGCGTGGGCACGGCGTTGTTCATCCGTTTGCTGGCGCGGTTTCACAGTCCATCGAACGTGCTGCGGGCGAGCCGGTCCGCGCTGGAAGAAGTGGTCGGGCCGAAGCTGGCCCAGAGGATCACGCAGTACGCCGACGTGGCGGACGTGGACGCGCAGCAGCGCGCCATGGAAGAGTACGGGGTCACGCTGATCACGATGGAAGACCCCTCCTATCCCCTGCGCCTCGCGGAAATCTACGATCCTCCCCTGCTGCTCTTCGTGCGCGGCGCGCTCACCGAACAGGACGAGCATTGCGTGGCGGTCGTGGGGACTCGCCGCGCGTCGCCGTACGGCGTGCGCATGGCGGAGAAGTTTGGACGCGAACTGGCTTCGCGCGGTGTCACGGTGGTGAGTGGCCTGGCGACCGGGATCGACACGGCGGCGCACCGGGGCGCGTTGTCGGCGGGAGGCCGCACGATCGCAATCCTCGGCAATGGCGTGGACGTCGTGTATCCGCAGCAGAACGCCGACCTGATGGACCAGATCACGCGGCAGGGCGCGGTCATCTCGCAGTTTCCCATGGGCACGAAGCCGTCGCCCGGGCAGTTCCCCTATCGCAATCGGATTATCAGCGGGATGAGTCAGGGCACCTTGATCGTGGAGGCGCCGTTGAGCAGCGGCGCGCTGATCACGGCGCGCCACGCGATGGAACAAGGCCGCGAGGTGTTTGCCGTGCCGGGGCGCGTCGAGGACCGCACGGCACGGGGTTGCCACCGCTTGATCCGGGACGGCGCGAAGCTCGTCGAATCGGCCGACGACGTGCTGGAGGAACTGGGCCCTCTGTTCGCTCCGGCGAGGCGCGACGACGGCCAGGTCGTCCACCATCCTGCCGAACTGCTGCTGAACGAACTGGAACAAAAAGTCCTCGCGGCGATCCGCACCGACACGACCACGGTCGACGAGGTTGTCGTCGAGAGCGGGCTGCCCGTCGCCCAGGTGCTCTCCACGCTCAGTGTCCTGGAAATGCGGCGTCTCGTCCGCCGACTCAGCGGCACCACGCTCGTGCGGATCTAGCAGCCCGGCTGACAATGACAAAGCAGGGGACCGCGGGAAGCGGCTGTTGCATGGGCACCCGTTGCCCCTGGCGCAACAGGTCGATCTCGATCAAGTGCGCTATGTTGCAAAGGGTTCGCCGGCGCTTCGTCAGGTACTCGTCTCACCCGTCGGCGCGTTTTTTGTGGCCGAGAGCACCTCGCCGTAGTTGTACTCGGCTTGGTCATCGGCGGGGATGTGGTGGTTGATGATCCGCATGACGTTCATGCGCTCGACCAACGGAAAGATCACCGCCAGCGCGCCAAACCGGCATGCCTCCGCTTCCGACTGGTTTCCATACCAAGTGAACGCCGCCATGTGCGTAGTATGGCAAAAATACACGGCGGGCGCAAGCCCAGTTTGACTTAAGTCTGGGGTGCGAAATATGAGTTTAACCGCGGTGCCCAGCGGGCCGCGCGTCGGGTCAAAAGCAGCACGGCCCGGTCTCGCAGCGAGAGGAGTTTGTTGGACAATGCGCCGCCAGCGCGCAGACACGCTTGATCGGAAGCACGAAAGCTTGCCGGCGATGTGGTCCTGTAAGGCGTTCTAGTTCGGTGTCGCCGTGCTGCTCTTGGGGGCAAGCCCGGTTTTGGCCGACGGCGCGGCACCCAAGCAATGCGCGGTGCGAATTCTCCAGGCGCGCAGCGGACGCTGCGTCGGCTTGGACCGTCCGGCCGTCTGCCAAAAAGCAGAGGACATGGCTCGGCAGCAACTGCTGACCGAACTGGGGCGGCTGGCCGAGGAGCTGACCGGCCGCACGCATCGCTCGACATCCGTGTGCCTCAATCCGTGTGCGCTCCTTGTGTCCCCACACACGGACAGAGATAAGGACATCACGGACTTGTCCCCTTCCAAAGACTTTCGACGCGCGATCGACTTTCGCATTGGTGTTCCTTTTCTCGGGGCACTGCCTCACGACCCGCGACCCACGAAGCACGAAGCAAGGATCCGTGGGACAACTTTTTCCGAAATTCCGTCTCCCGCCCCATGAATTTCGTAGAAATTAGGCCACCTCGTATGATATACATACGTCCATAACAACCTACTCTGGCCGCAGCCGCGCGAAAGCTTGGCACGCCCAAGCCGTTCCGGCGAGAACAACCGATGTGCTCCCCAATTCCCACAACCAGCAACTCGCAAGATCTTTCGTGATCACCGCTTCCTGTCGAAATCACGGCTTTCGGTCGTCCTTCTGGCTCCAAGCATGCTCGCAGCAGCCATTTTTGCACCACCCCGCCGCCGGACGGTGCCAACTTACGGAGATTCCCGAAGTCCCAACTCCCGCTCCGCACCGCACTTACAACCACGCGTATCGCCCGAAATTTTGCAACACCGACGAAGCGCGGTGCACAATTCCTGCCCCAACACGATGCCCCGGGTCCTCTCGCTCCCAGGCTCTGCCTGGGAGCGCACTATCCTGCAGGCTCCGCCTGTCCTCATCTTTTCCTCCCTCTTGAGCTTCCACCCCCGACAACCGGATGAAAACGCAAAGGCGTCGACGTATGAGCACGCCCTCGTTCCCGATGGATCCATTCCGCTTGCCCGCCGCAGCTACCACGCGATCCACGCAACATACCGACACTGGGTGGCGAGGACTTGCGCGCAGAGCCTCAGCCGCAACGTCTTTTCACCAGCACCTTTACGGCGCAACGCCGCTGCCGAACTCTCCTGCAACACCATCCTCGATGCGTTGCGTGTGGCGCGTCACGGAACTCGCGCCAGTGAAATCCGGCACAGCACCAACGCACGCGACCGGACACGATCGCCCGACCCGCCCCTCGTCTCTCAAACCGGAGAATCGCCGATTGCTCCGCCAATTCCGCGCTCTTGTCTGGCTCTCGCCGCGGAACTCTTCGGCTGATGGACAGCCGGCTGAGGGCGGAGTATAGTTCCGGGCATGCCCAGACCGGAAGACGCACGGAAGAGCAGGCGGAGCCTGCAAGATGGCGCGCTCCCAGGCAGAGCCTGGGAACGAGGGGAGACCTGCAAGACCGTGCGCTCGCGAGGCGGAGCCTGGGAGCCAGGGGCGACGAAGCCAAGAGTCGGTTGAGAACAGAATCGCGGGATGAGGAGACCTGACATGAAAACCGTTTCTCCCAACCATACCCAAGCCGGCCGCTTCTCGCGGCGGCATTTCCTGGGCGGCTCGCTGGTGGCACTGGCCGCTCCGCAGTTCATCCCGGCTTCGGCCCTGGGCAGGAACGGACCAATGGCCCCCAGCGAGCGGATCACCATCGGCATGTTCGGTGTGGGCAATCGCGGCAGCAGCTCCTTGCGAGCCATGGAACCTCTGCCGGACCACCAGGTCGTCGCCATCGCCGACTGCCGCCGCGAACGGGCCCTCCTGGCCCAGCAGCAGGTCAATAGCTTTTACGCCCAGCGCCTGGGGACGGAAGCCTACAAAGGCTGTGAAATCTACAACGATTTCCGCGACGTGCTCACGCGCGACGATATCGACGTGATCTGGGGCTGCGTGCCCGACCACTGGCACGGCGTGGTCTATAGCCGCGTGATCGAATCGGGCAAGGATCTCTACGGCGAAAAGCCGATCACCCGCTGGATCGCCGACGGGATCAAGGTCCGCGATGCCGTGCGAAAGTACGGTTGCGTCTTTCAGACCGGCACCCAGCAGCGGAGCTCCCGCCACTTCCGCCATCTCTGCGAACTGGCCCGCAATGGCTACCTGGGCAAAGTCCACACGATTGAAGTCGGCGCCCCCGGCGGGCGTTCCTATCCGGCCGAGCCTCCCTGCGATCCGCCCGAAGGGTTCGACTACGATATGTGGACCGGCCCGGCCCCCTATATTCCTTTCGACAAGAAGCGATGCGAGTGGCTGGCCATGTACATGATTTCGCACTACTGCGCCGGCTTCATCACCAACTGGGGCGTGCACCACCTGGACATCGCAGGCTGGGGTTGCCCGGAAACGTTTGAGAAACCGTTCGAGGTCCAAGGAACGGGCGTTCTTCCCGCCGACGGCATGACCGACACCTGGATCTCCTGGACCATGGAATTGCGATGGGCGAGCGGCCTGAAGATGATCTACAGCGATATCGGCCATCCGGCCGAGTCCGGCTGCAAGTTCGTCGGCGACGAAGGCTGGGCCCGTGCCGACCGCAGCGGCATCTGGTCGGAACCGGCCTCGCTGGTGGACCTGAAACTCAAGCCGACGGATACCCCGCTCCACGCCAGCCCCGAGTTCGACAATCCCTACACGGCCCACACGGCCGATCTCTTCCGCAGCATCCGCACCCGGCAGGATCCCGTCTCGCCGGTGGAAGCGGGCCACGCCGCCAGCACATTGGGCAACGTCTCCGATATCGCGCTCCGCCTGGGGCGCAAGGTGAAATGGGACCCGACCCAAGACCAATTCGTCGGCGACGACGAGGCCAACGCGATGCTCTCGCGTGCCGCGCGGAGTCCCTGGACGATCTGAACCAAGCGAACAACGAAAGGACGGTGCCCCATGTTTCGCACAAACACGTTTCTTCTTTCCCTGATTTTCGCGGTCCTGGCGGCCAGCAGCGCCTTGACGGCTGCCGCCGACATGCCGGTCGAGGAGGCGTGGAAGGCCCTGCCTACCTATCAGTACGGGCAGGATATCGCCCCGCTGCTGGTTCTGGACAGGGCGGTCATTGAGGCCATGACATCTCCGGCGTCACGGTCGGCGTGCGCGGCGCGTCTGGCCTCGCTCCTGGAATCGGCCCAGACCACGCCCGCGGCGCGCCAGTATATCTGCAATCAACTCCGGCAGGTTGGCACGGCGGCGGAGGTCCCGGTGCTTGCCAGGCTCCTGGCGAACGAAGAGACCTCCGAGATGGCCCGTCATGCCCTGGAAACGATCCCTGGCGAACAACCGCTGGCAGCCCTTCGAGCTGCCTTGACCACGCTGAAAGGCCGGCTCCGGATCGGCGTCATCAACTCCCTGGCAGCTCGGAAAGACGCGGCGTCCGTCGCGGACCTCAAGTCGCTGGCCGCTGGCGAGGACCAGGAGGCCGCCGCAGCCGCACTCTGGGCGTTGGGCAACATCGGCGGCGACGAGGCCGCCGCGTTCCTGGCGGCCCGCGCCGAGAAGTCGCCCGTCCCGGTGCCCCAAGCCCTCGCGGTGCCGCTGTTGCGGTGCGGCGATGCGCTGGCCGCGGCCGGGAAACTGGAGCAGGCCGGCAACATCTACCGCACGCTGAGCCAGGCAGGGCAGCTTCCCGGCGTCCGCCGCGCGGCTCTCCAAGGATTGCTCGGCCTGGAAAAACAGGACCGCACGGCCGCGATCCTGGCGTGGTTCGGCGACACGGACCCGGACCGCCGACGGGTGGCCGCGGGAGAACTCGGCTCGCTGCCCGATGAACGGCTCGATCGTGCGGCAGAACGACTCGGCCAATTGCCGGCGGCGAGCCAGCGGGCGCTCATTGAGGTCTTGGCCATACGGCGAGGCCGGCAGGCGCTGCCCCTGGTTCTCTCGATCGCCAAGAGCGACAAGCCGGAACTTCGCCTGGCCGGCATCCATTATCTCGGCACGGTCGGGGATGCGTCGGTGGTCCCGCTCCTGGTCGATACGCTTGCGGCCGGCGGCGACTTGACCCAGGCCGCCCAGCAGTCGCTTGCCTCCCTGCCTCGCAAAGACGTCGGGCCTGCGATGCTCGAAGCGCTGAACGCCCGTCCGGAGATCCGCACTTCCGTAATCGACGTGCTCAAGACCCTCCGGTACTACGAGGCCCTCGACCCGCTCGTCGCCATTGCCGCCCAGAAGGATCCGGCCGTGTACGGCCCCGCCTTGGACGGCCTGCGCGGAATTGCCGATCCGGACAAGACGGATCTCCCGCGGCTGGTCAAACTGCTGCTCGGCACCGAGCCGGGCCCGCACCGTGAAGAGGTCGAGAAGACGATCCTGATTGTCTGCGAGAAACTGCCCGCGGGAGCCGATCGGGCCGAGCCGGTGCTGACCGCGCTGGGCGACGCTGGGACCCCCGAGTCGGCGATGTGCCTTCCGCTCCTCGGCCGCCTGGGCGGACCGAAGGTGCTGGCGAGGATCGAGTCTGCCCTCAAGCAGTCCGATCCGCAGATCCAAGAGGCCGCCGTCCGGGCGCTGTGCAACTGGCCCAACGCCGACGTGGCCGACCGTCTCAAAGACGTCGCCAAGCATTCCGAAAACGAGAGCTTCCGCCGCCGGGCGCTCCGCGCCTATGTCCGCGTGGTCACCCTGAAAAGCGAGCGACCCGAGTCGCAGACCCTGACCATGCTTCAGGATGCCATGGGCCTGGCCCGCAATCCCGAAGACACGCAGTTGATCCTCGAACGGGCCTCCACCGTCCGCACCATGGAATCGGTTCTGTGGATCGCCTCCTATCTGGACAATCCCGCCGCAAGCCAGGCCGCCTGCCTTGCGATCGTGGAATTGGCCCACCACCGTTTTCTGCGTCACCCCAACATGGACCAATTCGGCCCTATCCTGGACAAAGTGGGCAAGATCGCCCGCGATCCGGCCGTGGTGGAACGCGCAAGACGCTACCGGCTCGGGCTGTAGGTCGCCAACGGTGCGGACGACATGGCAGTCAAAGCCATGCGAGGCAGCGCACCGCGGCCAGGCATTTGAACACGGCCAGGAGGAGGTGCTCCGAACTACAGCCTTTCGCGAGCAAGAGGACGAACAGGTCGTCGCGCAACCGCTTTCCGTCCAGTTCGTCCGCCCTCCCTGTCAGCAGGATGACGGGAACATCCCGGTACTCATCGCACTGGCGCATCAGGCGGATAAAGTCGGTCCCCGGATAATCCGGCAGGTAGTAGTCGGCAACAACAAGATCGTAGTGGTTGCGGCGAGCCAGCATCATCGCGTCCACTGCCGTGCCCGCCGTGGTTACTTCGAGCCCTGCGGAAACAAGGGCGTGCTCGACGATGGCCAGGCTGACAGGATCGTCGTCCAGCACAAGGACCTGCCTGGAGTCCGCCTCAAAGCCGACGGGACCATCCTCAACCGTTGCGGCTACCAGCCGGAGCGCAGTGCGGGAAATCGGATAAGACCGCGGTCTCATGCACGCCCCCTCCGGCAGCAGCTCGCCGATCGATCTCCGCGAAGACTACCGGATGTCAAGAGAGTTTGTCGCCCAATGAAAAACGTAGCTCGCCTCGGCCCCGCTGTCAAAAACAACGGAGCGAAACCGCCTCCCGTCACGGGGGTTTCATTAGGTAGCGCACCGCACCGGGAACCGTCCCCAAGGGGGTGGGGTGCGGTACTAGCCTTGTCGGGCTCGTTGGCCTACACTGGAGGCAGAGCGTTCGGAAGATCCGAGAGAACCATCCCAACCTACCGCCGGTGCCAGCCTGGTGATCAGCGAATCGTCGGCCCAACTCAGCCCGCTGCGCGATCCCGACGTGCGGCTGATGCTCGAAGTCCGCGACGGCAGCGCCGCGGCCTTCGAGGAGTTGGTGCTCCGCTATCAGCGCCGGCTCGTCACGGTTCTGGAACATCAGTTGGGGAGCCGGGAGTGGGCCGAGGACCTGGCGCAGGATGTCTTCCTTCGCGTGTACCGCGCTCGGAAGAACTATGTGCCCGGAGCGAAGTTTTCGACATGGCTCTTCACCATCGCGAACAACGGTGCCTTGAACGCCTTGCGGAACCGTTCCCGCCGGAGGGAGGTGAGCCTCGAACTTCGCCAGAGCGGGCTGTCGGGGGCACACCCGATGGAACGGCTGCTCCAGGCCAGCAGTACCGAGATGCCCGCGCGCCAGTTGGACAAGGCCGAGACGCGGCAGATGGTCCGTCTTGCGCTGGAATCGCTCAACGAGCGGCAGCGGATGGCCGTCTTGCTGAGCAAGTTTGAAGAAATGAGTTATGCCGATATTGCCGAAGCCATGGAGCTTTCTCCGAAGGCGATCAAGTCGCTTCTGAGCCGGGCGAGGGTAAACCTGCGCGAGGTGCTCGAAGCCTACGTCCAGCGCGGCGAGCTTCCTTCGCCTCGCGGCGACGACCCGTCGCCAGACCCCAGTTGATGGCAGACTGTCCCATGTCCCACGAGCCCGTCGAAAACGATCCGATCGCCGATCCGCCGCCGCTGGAAGAGGAACTCGTGGCGTATCTCGACGGCGAATTGGATGCCCAAGCCGAACGTCGCATTGAACAACTTCTGGCGGCCGATCCCACGGTCCGCGAAACGCTCCGCCAGTTGGAGCATACGTGGGAACTGCTCGACGACTTGGGAGCAGCCGACGTCGACGAGACCTTTACACGCACCACCCTCGAAATGGTTGCCGTTGAGGCGGAAGAGGAAGTCCGACAAGTAACGGCCGAACTTCCGCGGCGGCGGGGTTGGAGGCTGGCGATGCAGCTCGGCGGACTTGGCGCGGCGGCACTGGCCGGATTCCTCGCCGTGGCCCTGCTCCGCCCGGATCCGAACCGTCAACTGTTGGAAGACCTCCCGGTGCTGGAGAATCTCGACCAATACGAGCAGGTCGGCGACATCCAGTTCCTGGAAATGCTCCGCGAGGCGCATCTTTTCGAGAAGGAGGACGGCCATGGCACGTAGGCCCCTGCGCGTGGTCCTCTGGTTGCTCGGCTGCGCCGCGACCGTCGGGGCGGCGGCGGTCCTGTCGCCGCGCTTGCGGGCCGGTGAATCACCGGACGAGCAGCACGCCAGAATTGAAGCCATGGATCCGTCGCAAAAGGCGGAGCTCCTTCGACGCCAGGAGCGGTTTGCCGGCCTGGATCGCGAGGAACGGGAGCGTCTGCACCGGCTGCACGCAGCCCTCGAGCAGGCCCCGGACCGCGAGGAACTTCGCAAGGTGATGCGCCGCTACTGCCAGTGGATCTCCGGCCTGACTTCCTACGAGCGAGCCGAATTGCTCACACTGCCGTCCGAGCAGCGAGTCGAACGGATCAAGAAACACCTCGCGGAATCGGACCGCACCGGTAAGCGGTCTTCCGGGGACTCCCCGTCCTTGGAGCGGGCCAGGCGCCATTGGCCCGAGCTTGGGCCCGATTCCCGAAGACGCCCGAAATTCGAGGACTTCAAGGCGGTCTTCGAGTGGTCCGGCCAATACCTTGAACACCAGAAACCCAAGCTCCTCGAGAGGCTGCCCGAATCGCGCCGAAAACAGGCCGAGCAGGCGATCGAGACGGCCGAGGGCCCCGCGAAACGGCGAGAACGCCTGGCCACCGTGTGGATGCAGTCGCTGATGGAGAACCCCGGAAAGACTCCGCAGATCGACGAAGCCGACCTGGGGAATCTCCGCAACCGGCTTGCTCCGGAAACCCGCGCCTGGCTGGAAGCCTTGCCGCCATCGGAGCAGTCCCAGATCGTACTGGGATGGTTGCGCTACGCGACGATGTTCCACCTGCGCAGTCCGCGTCCCGATCCCACATTGCCGCTGGTCGACGAGAAGGAACTGGTCCGCTTCTTTGAGCGCGAACTCACGCCGGAGCAGAGAGATCGCCTGCTGAACTTGCCGAGCGAAGAGATGCGGCGCGAACTCCGGCAGGAGTACGTGCGGTGGCGTCTGAAAGACCAGTCTCCGCGAGCACCCTCGTGGCCCGGTTGGAGATACGGCCCCAGGTCGGCCAATCCGTCGTTTCCGAGAGGCGCGACGTCCGATGAGCGCCAGCCTCCCCGGCGCGACAACGCACGCGAGCAGTGACGCCTCACCGCCGGCTGGTCACTGCGGCCGGCAACCAGGTGTAGAGGTAGTAGGCACGCGGCGAGGCCAAATCCAGAAGCGCGGAGAGGTCCGGGCCGCGGCTGCGAATCTCGTCCCCGAAGAGGACGCTTGCCAAGGTGGGCTCGGGCTGGTATTTCACGACGCGGTAGTTGTTCGGGTCCACCCCGCCCAGCTCCATCGCCCGCTTGATCGCGTCGTCCAGAAAGGCGATCTTGTCGATCAACCCGTGCTTCTGCGCCTGCTCCGCCGTGAACACCTGGCCCGTTGCCACCTCGTCGAGCTTTTCGGGATGGCCGCTGAAGCCCGGCCGCCCGAACTTCACCACGGTCTTGAAACGGTCGAAACCCTCGTTCACCAGGTCCTGAAAGATCCCGCGTTCCTCTTCCGTCATCGGCTTGGCGAAACTGCCCATCCCCTTCAAACGGTGGCTGGCAATGGAGTCCTCTTCGACACCCAATTCTTTCATCAGGCTGGAGAAGTTGTAGTGGGGAATGATCACGCCGATCGAGCCTGTCCATGTGGTTGGCTCGGCAAAGATGCTTTCGGGCGTTTCCCCGACCGCCATCGAAACGTAGTACCCGCCGCTGGCCGCGATGCTCCCCATACTGACCACGATCGGCTTGCCCGTCTCGTTGCGGAATTCCTTGAGCCGGTGATAGATGAAGTCGCTGCCGCTGATGGTGCCGCCCGGCGATTCCACACGGAGGACTACTGCTTTCACATCGTCGTCCTTCCGCGCCTGTTCGATCTGGCGAGTTACGAACCCTTCGCCGTCGAGGATCACCCCTTCGACGGAAATGATGGCCACTTTCTCGGCGCCACGCCCGAAACGATCGGGTTCGTAGGTTTTTTCCCGGACCTGGTCCGTCGTCTCAAATCCCGTCCCGACAAGCAGCATCAGGTTCAACAACACCGACGCGCCCAGCAGGAGCACGACGGCCACCAGAAAAAACGACAGCAGCCCGGATCGTCGGCGCGGTGGCTGCCAGGCGGGCGGCGGCTGCCGCACCACTTCGGCAGACACGTAGTTCTCGTAGGATTGCGATGGGCGTTCTTCCGGCCGTGACTGCTCGTCCACTTCCATCTCCTTCAAGTTTGCCAGCGATCGCTATTCCCTATATCCACTGCATTCTACTACCTGCCGGATCGAAAGCAACGCGCGCAGGCTGAACGCAGAAACCCGACTCCCCACCCTGCTGCCGCCGTGAGGCCGGAGGTCGGGCTGATGGAAAAGGGGACTGGCTCCTCGCGACCCTGTATCTGCATTCCCCCCTTAACCCGCTATTACTTGCGGTATCTATCCCCTTTTTCATCCGGTTGTCGCGGCCGGGCTGCCGGCATCGAAACCTTGCTGTTGCCATGCGATGCCGTCTGGCGGTAAGCTACGGCGTTTACACAGAAGCACCGCAGGTCCAGTGCCCCGCCCATCCAATTGGGGTCAGGCCCCGGAGTCCACTTTGCGGAGGCCGTAGGAAGGAGTTCAGGAGTGTTCGTTGCTGCCACCAGCAGATGCTTTCAGGAACTGCCGCTGGACGAAGCGCTTCAGCGGCTGGTCGATTTGGAATATTCTCATGTGGAGATCATGATCCATGAGTCGGGGGGGCACCTGAGGCCGTCGGAGGTTTCCCAGGATTTGGATCGCGTGGTCCACATCTGTCGCCAGACGTACCGGCTCACGCCCGTGGCGTACAGTGTCGATATCGAAGCGCAGGACGACGAGTACTATCGGCAGTTCGCCGCGTGTTGCCGCCTGGCCAAAGCGACCAAGGTCGTCACGATGACGATTCGATCGGCGGAACTCGGCACGCCCTTCAATGCCGAGATTGAACGGCTCCGCGCCCTGGTCGATATTGCCACGATGGAAGGCGTCCGCGTCGGGCTCCACACG
Source organism: Pirellulales bacterium (assembly GCA_013360685.1). Taxonomy (GTDB): domain Bacteria; phylum Planctomycetota; class Planctomycetia; order Pirellulales; family Thermoguttaceae; genus JABWBD01. The sequence continues at coordinate 5,348 of JABWBD010000152.1, read as the reverse complement.
GAAATCGGCCGGATGAGCCAGGATCCCAGCACGGCCATGGTCTTCTGCGACAGCGTCAAGGGCCTGGGCATCACGCTCGATCCAAGCCACTACCTTTGCGGCCCGCACTCCGGCGCCAGCTATGAATCTCTGATGAAATACGTATGCCACGTCCGCCTGCGCGACACGAGCAAGGACAGACTTCAGGTACGGGTCGGCCAGGGCCAGGTGGAATACGGGCGGCTCATTGCCCAGTTGGGCAAGTACCATTACAGCCGCGCCCTCTGTATCGACATGCTGCCGATGCCCGACGTCGATCAGAACGCAGAGATGCGAAAGATGCGTCTCCTGCTGGAAAGCCTCCTGTAGGGGAGCTCACGTCTGAGAACTTGGAGCTTAGTCTGAGAACTAGTTCCCGTTCTCCTGCCCGTTGTCGTCGTGCACCACTCGGCCCAACGTGATGCCGAATTGGCGCATCTTGGCCCGCATCGTGCTCCGCGTGATGCCCAGGATCTTGGCCGCCTGCAGTTGATTGCCGGAGGTGTGGCGGAGCACGCGCGTGATCACCATCCGTTCCAGCAGGTTGACCGCTTCGTCATAGAGTTGATTCGTGCCCGATTCCAGCCGCTGATCCAGGAAGCGGTCCCAGTCGATGCTGATCGAGCCGGGCACCGGCGAGGCCGGCGACTCCGCCGGATGATACAGGCGGACGGTGTCCGGCAGGAAATCGGCCAGCAGGACGGGCCCGGCCGTGCGCAGGGCCGCCTGCTTCAGCACGCTCTGCAACTGCCGCACGTTGCCGGGCCACGGGTAAACTCGCAGAAGCTCCATGGCGTCCGGCGCGATGCTGCGGATCTGCTTGCCGAGTTCCCGGTTCGCCCGCACCAGGAAATGATCGACCAACAGCGGCAGGTCTTCCGGCCGTTCGCCCAAGGGGGGGAGGGTGATCGTATAGACGTTAAGCCGGTAGTAGAGGTCGCTTCGGAATGTCCCCGCGGCGACCATCTGCTCCAGGTCGCGGTTCGTGGAGGCGATGATCCGCACGTCGGTGCGGATGGTCTGGTTGCCGCCGACACGTTCGAATTGCTGGTCCTGCAGCACGCGGAGGATCTTGCTCTGGAGCACCAGCGGCATATCGCCGATTTCATCGAGAAAGAGCGTGCCTCCGGAGCACTGCTCGAATTTCCCGATTCGCCGGCGGTCGGCGCCGGTGAAGGAACCCTTTTCGTGTCCGAACAGTTCGCTCTCCAGCAGTGTCTCGGGGATGGCGGCGCAGTTGACGGCCAGAAAGGGCCCGTCGGCCCGGTTGCTGTGATGGTAGATGGCCCGGCCTACCAGTTCCTTGCCGGTGCCGCTCTCGCCTCGGATCAACACGGTCACGGTCTGCGGAGCGACACGGCCTATGGCCTTGTACACCTCCTGCATCGCCGGGCCGCGACCGACGATTGCGTCGTGGCCCGCGGGGATTTTCCCCATGTCGGGATCGACGCTCACCGGTTCGTGCATCAATCGCCGGATCTCGAACGCGCGCCGCAGCAGGATCCGCACGCGCCCGAAGTCGAGCGGCTTGAGCAGGTAGTCGAAAGCGCCGAGTTTCATCGCCTCGATGGCCGTGTCGCTTGTCCCGCCTGCGGTGATCAGGATCACCGGGACCTTGGGATCGAGCCGGTGCATCTCCCGGAACACCTCCAGCCCTGTGCGATCGGGCAGGAGCACGTCGAGAACGACGGCGTCGGGCCCGGCTTCCGAAAAGAGCCGCAACCCGGCTTCGCCCGAAGTGGCCGTCGCCACCGTGACGTCTTCCGCCTCGAACACCCGGCGAAAAAGATGCAGCGTGGAAGGTTCGTCGTCAACGACTAGGAGGCGAGCCATGAAGGACTGCTGGGCCCTTGCCAGCCGGATTGGGATCGATGCGGAAAGCGGGTGCGAACCATTCGGACCATTCTGGGAATGAACCGCCCTCGGTGCAAGCGCAGTTGCGGCATTCTATCGTCTTGTGGCGATCCGTGTGCGTGAAATCCGCCATCGGAACGTGCGAGCAACGCCGCAGGCGCAAGATCTCTGCGACGGCCGGACTGTCGTCTTCCCAGTTTCGGTTTTTCCCTCAGCTATCCCAGACGCTCCAGTCCGGTTCAGACAGCGGCAGGATTTCAAGAAAATGGTTCGAAATTGGCGCGGAGACGACCGGCGTGAGGGAAAACGTCGTAAGTCTTTGAAAGGATACTAGTTGCGACGTGAGAGTCGTCTGCCACTGCCAGCACTGCTGGCAGTGCTGTCACGCCGCAAAACCCGCCCCGGCAAGGGTTTGAGGAAGGTGGCCGGCACCCTGTTGACCTCTGATGAGATCGCGTTACACTTGGACCAAAACACCTGTATGTTGTGGCTTGTAGGGCATCGGCTACAATATATTGGTGGTGAAAGAAGTCACTTCCCCCCGCTCTCCGGATGGAGTCTTTCTGCCATGGGCGGGGATTCGTCTCTTGGTTTTCTGTCAATCAGACCAAGTGGAAACGCCGATTGCGTTTGTGTACGCTTGTTCACACTCCGGAATGGATGCCCCGGACACACTGCGGAAGGATATCTACTTATGGACACGACCCAGTGGGACACCCAACACACATCAGGACCGGCCACGATGGCCGATCCCCATCCATCGCGAATTGCCGTCAAGGGTTTGGTCGTCGGGCCGACATTTTGTTCGGCCGACGTGGAAGACCCCTTCGACACCGTGAAATGGGATCTTCGCTCCGCGGCCATCAAAGGAGAGGGCGGCGAGGTCATTTTCGAACAGACGGACTGTGAGATCCCGGCGACCTGGAGCCAACTGGCTACCAACATTGTCGCCAGCAAGTATTTCTACGGCGAGTTGGGGACGCCCCAGCGCGAGAAAAGCGTCCGGCAGTTGATCCACCGCGTCTGCCGCACCATCGCCGACTGGGGCATTGAAGACGGCTACTTTGCCACGCCCGACGACGGCCAGTGCTTCTACCGCGAACTAACGTGGCTCTGCCTTCACCAGACCGCGGCCTTCAACTCACCCGTCTGGTTCAACGTCGGATTGCACCATCAGTACGGGGTCGAAGGTGCAATGTGCAATTGGCACTGGGACGCCGCCCAGGGGGATGCCATCCAGCCGGAAAACCCCTACGAGTTCCCCCAGGCATCCGCCTGCTTTATCCAGAGTGTCCAGGACAACATGGAAGACATCATGGAGCTTGCGCGGAGCGAGGCCATGCTCTTCAAGTTCGGTTCGGGCACGGGCACGGACCTGTCCACGCTCCGCTCGCATCGCGAGAAGCTTTCCGGTGGCGGCAAGCCGTCCGGTCCGTTGTCGTTCATGCGGGTGTACGACCAGATTGCGGCGGTGGTGAAATCGGGGGGCAAGACGCGCCGCGCCGCCAAGATGCAGTCGCTGAAGATCTGGCACCCGGATATCCTGGAATTCATCGAGTGCAAACGCAACGAGGAAAAGAAGGCAGAGATTCTCATCGCCAAGGGCTACGATCCCGATGACGCCTACAACTCGGTGCTCTTCCAGAACGCCAACCTCTCGGTCCGCGTGACCGACGACTTCATGCAGGCCGTCGAGGCAAACAAGCCCTGGACGACCCGCTGGGTCACCGAGAAAGACAAATCCGGACCGACCCACCAGGCCCGGGAACTGTTCCAGAAGATGGCCGGAGCGGCCTGGGGCTGCGGCGACCCTGGCGTGCAGTACGATACGACGATCAACCGCTGGAACACGTGCCCCAACTCGGGGAGGATCAACGCGTCGAACCCGTGCTCCGAGTACATGTTCCTCGACGACTCGGCGTGCAACCTGGCCAGCATCAACCTGATGAAGTTCCGCAACGCGGACGGGACCTTCGACGTCGAACGCTTCACGGCGGCTTGCCGGATCGTCTTCATCGCCCAGGAAATCCTGGTCGATCACGCCAGCTATCCGACGAAGCGGATTGCGGTGAATAGCCACCGCTTCCGGCCGATCGGCCTGGGCTACTCGAATCTGGGCAGCCTGATCATGTCCAGCGGCCAGCCCTATGATTCCGACGCCGCCCGGGGGCTCTGCGGTGCGGTGACGGCACTGCTTCATGGAGCGGCCAATCGCACCAGCGCCGAATTGGCGGCCGCCGTCGGCCCCTTCGACGGCTTTGCGGAAAACCGCACCTCCATGCTCCGCGTGATGGAAATGCACTGGGAGAAAGTCGAGGAGATCAAGGCTTGCCCCGACTATCTCAGAGCGGCTGCGCGCAAGGTCTGGGACGAGGTCCTGGCGGCCGGCCGCCGCTACGGCTTCCGCAACGCCCAGGCCACCGTGTTGGCCCCGACCGGCACGATCAGCTTCATGATGGACTGCGACACCACCGGGATCGAGCCGGACATCGCCCTGGTGAAGTACAAGCAGCTCGCCGGCGGCGGCGTGCTCAAAATCGTGAACCAGACCGTGCCTCTGGCGCTCCGCACCCTCGGCTACGCCGACCAGGAGGTCGCCTCGATCGTCTCCTACGTCGACAAAGAGGACACGATCGAGGGCGCCGCCGACTTGAAGGCCGAGCATCTGCCGGTCTTCGACTGCGCATTCCAGCCGCCCAACGGCACACGGAGCATTCCCTGGAAGGCCCATGTCCGCATGATGGCCGCGGCTCAGCCGTTCCTCTCCGGAGCGATCTCGAAAACGGTCAACATGCCCAAGGACAGCACCCCCGAGGACATTGCCAACGCCTACATGGAAGGCTGGAAGTTGGGCCTCAAGGCGTTGGCCGTCTACCGCGACGGATCCAAGGGAACCCAGCCGCTCTCGACGAAACAGGACACCGACAGCAAGCAGCAGCCGGTTTCCGCTCCGCGCCGCGAGCGATTGCCCGACACGCGGCAGTCGATCACCCACAAGTTCAGCATTGCCGGGCACGAGGGCTACATCACCGTCGGCCTGTATCCCGACGGCCGGCCGGGCGAGATGTTCATCACGATGGCCAAAGAGGGGAGCACGGTCGGCGGTTTGATGGACTGCTTCGGCACGGCCGTTTCCATGAGCTTGCAGTACGGAGTGCCGCTGGAAGTGTACGTCAACAAGTTCTCGCACACCCGCTTCGAGCCGATGGGGCACACCAAGAACCCCGACATCCGGATCGCGAAGAGCATTGTCGACTACATCTTCCGCTGGCTGGGAATCACCTTCTTGCCCGGTTATCGCGAAGTCAACGCGGGGTTAAGCGCCGCGCCTTCCGACTGGGGCAAGACGGAACCGGGAGAACCGGAAGCGGAGCCACGGCCCGCCGCCAAGAAGGCAGGCGGGCCGAACGCGGGGCCAGGATCGGCCGCCACCATCAAGGCGCCCGGCGGACCGGCGAATGGCCACGCGAACGGTG
>JABWBD010000151.1 GCA_013360685.1 Pirellulales bacterium | reverse complement strand
CGGCTGCTTCTCCTTCAGCACGAACTTCCCGGAGCAGGCCGGGAGGGGGGCCGGCTTCAGGGGAGGCGGGGGGGCCGGCTCGGGCCCGGGGTTGGTGGTGCCACCGTCGCCCGGATGCAGGTCGGTGCCCCCGTCGTGTTCCCGCCCCCTCCGCGAGAAACGGTGCCCGTGCTTCCCATCCAGTCGGGCATATTGGATGACATCCCTTAAGAGCTGCGCGATTTTCTGTGGCGCTTTTGTGCGGTTCTGCAAGCCTGTCACAGCCGTTCGTCACGATTTCTAAATTATCAACAGAATCCACAGGCTATTTCTTCGACTATGGGAAAGTGCTGGGGGCGATCTTCGTTCGGAAATAACCATGCAAGCGATTGATTTGTTAATCATTTCTGGCCGTTTGTCGGTGATGTCCTCTGGAATGCTGCCGAGCGGTATGCTGCTTGCTCTGGTATGCTGCTTGCTCTGATCGTTGGCCGTCCACACTCCTTGCTCCTGATCCGAAAGAGATTGCGAAGGAACATGGTCGACCGCCTGAGAGCCGTTGGAGAAGGTTGGCACACTCGGCACGCCACGCGTGGTGAAACGGTCGATTATTGCGGGCTGCAGGGGTAAGGCACAAGTCGGGAGGGGCGGCGGGGTGCGGCAAGTTCTTGCGGTAAAACGGAGGCGGGTTGTTTTTTCAGACCGGGTCGAGGTGTTGGCCGCGATGCACAGGTCACGGGATGCGTCGGTATGGCAGTTGCGGGTATGAGCCAGTCTTACTGCTCTTCAAAAGCAACCAGATCGCCGCGTCGGACAATGCCTCCTCGCAGGACCTTGGCGTACACGCCCACGTGGGCCTTGTGTTGGCGGGCGGCGGTCCGGAGGATGCCGGGGTCGGCGGGCAGGTCTCCCTGGGCGAGCGTGGTCATCACACAACGAGGACATGGGCCGGTGACGCTGATCCGCACTTCGTTTCCGATGCGGATCGTCCGGCCGAGCCAGGCGTCTTCCGGGAAGCCGGTTTCCGACGGGCCGGCCTCGATGACCAGATTGGGCCGGAACCGGCGGACTTCGAAGCGGCCCTCGGGATAGGATTTCCCCAGCGTGTCGAGCGTGGCGGTGGTCACCAGATGGAGCGGGGCGGCGTCGAAGAAGGTCTCCGTCGGCATAGCTTCGTCGGTGACCGTGTCGCGACGGTCCAACTCCTCCATGTCGGGCCAGTACTCTTCCAGACTCGGCTTCTCGGGCGGCGCCGCACGGAGCGCCACCTGCCTGCCGACCGCCGCCGAAACGACCTGGTCGACGTCGTGGTCCCGGCTGGTGATCGTAGCGCCGTCGGGAAGGGCGATGCGGACGGGGGGAATCGCTTGGGCTATCTCGGGCGGCTCAAGATAGGCGGCGCGAAAAGCGAAAAGCCGCGGCCACTTGCGGGGGTTCTTGGCACTGGCGACTTTGCCGTCCTGGAGATCCACCAGGGCATACGCCCGGTCGCCGAGCAGGCCGCGGTCCGTCACGGCCGCCGCGTTGAGTTCCTCGCCCATCATCGACTTGACCGGATATCGCCACAACGTTGCGACGGTTCCCGCGGTCGCCGGTGTCTGGCTGGCCATCGTTCGTTTCTCCTTCTCCTGCAAACTGCGAACGCCCGCGAACACTCGTTCCACGGCAATCGGATCGCTCACCGGCTCTGATCGCCGCGGGCCACACTGCTCACATTGGCGGGTTCTTGCCTGCGTGTCAAGGACTGGAAGAGCTGTGCACTTCAGATCCTCGGTAAACCGGCAGCGGTCCGTGAACCGTTATCCTGCAAGAACAGGTCTTCATGGTCGGTCGACGATCCACCCGTCAAGTCGTTCGTCTTACACGGCATCGAGACTCTCCGGGCCGTTTTCATGTTGGGAACGCTCCAGCATGTCGTGCTCGAACGCCAGTGGGGACAGGGCGATCCTCAGCTCCTGGATCGCGCGGAGCACCGCCAACATCATCACGACCACGCCCGCGACAAACAGCGTGGGCGCGAGCCAGGCGAAACTCGGCAGAAGGGGCGCAACGCCCAACACCAATGAGCACCCCAGCATGAGGAGCACGGTGACCAGCAAGCACACGAGCGAATCCCGGATCATCCGCGCCCGAGTGAAAAGCTGGTGCCCCAGTTCGTCGAGCACTTCCGACCGCTTCTGGAAATGGGCAATCTCCGGCGAGTTCTGCGGCTGCGCCGCAATGGCAGACAGGCGAGCGAACAGGTCGAACCGCTCCTTGTTGATCGTCCGCACGCGATTCACGATCACCGCCAATCGGTTGTAGAACGCCAGACACAACAGCCCATTGGCCGATATCATCACGACCGGGGCGACAAAACTCTCGATCGTCTGCAATGTCTGCGGCATGTCTGCCCTACTCCCCGATGTGAACCATTTCCGCCCGGATTTCGCCTCGCAATCGGGCAGGATCGTGTCCTTGCCGGACCGGCAGCACGTAGCGCTCGCGCCATGCCTCGCCCTTCTTCCACCAACTCGTGGGCCGATTGCCGCCGACAGGCACGTAAGATCCCAACCTGTCGACAACCTCGCCTTGTGCGTCGCGAAAGATATGGACGAACTGGTATTCGGCCGGGCAGTCGGCGGTCGCCTGGAAAACCAACTCGATCTCGAGCTGCCACGCACTCGTAACGCTGTTGCGAATCGGCTCCGAGCGGACCAGGAAAACCCGGAAGTCGGCCATCTCCAGCGACGTCTTGCCGTGAGCAGTGATTCGTTGGATCTCCGCGTCCGGCAGCCGCCACGCCGCCAGTGGATCGCTGGGAACCGTTTCACCCACGCCGGGCCGGCAGTAAACCAGCACTCCCCGCTCGGCCATCATGAGCCGGTAGCCTGTGTCTTCGGCGGCCATGACGACGGTCTTCAACTCCGCGAGGTCGTGGTGCAAGAGCCGGTCGTTCAAATCCACCGCCACCCAGTCGAATACCTCGATCCAGCAGCGCCCCTCGCCGGCCTCGCGAGCCAATCCTCCCAGCGATTCCATGGCAAACCCGACCATCTCCAGCCGCCGGACGCCCAGCAGGTGCGAAGCAAGCCGTCCGGAAGCGATTACCGAAGCGTCGGGATGGTCGACCATGGCGACCGCGCGGTCCAACGCGGCTGTCTGCGGGGCCATAAGGGCTTTCTCTTGGTCGGTTCGTGTGAAGGGAATCGTCACACCGCTAAAGGGCAGCGCCCCGAAGTAGAACGACGCAACGGCGCCCGCCGCCAGAGCCATCGCTCCGCCGGGCAAGAGGCGGTCGAAAAGCAGCCGTTCGGGTCGTCGGCGCACGGCGCCAATCATCGCGGCAAGAAAAATCACCGGGATCTGCACCGTGACGTACTGGAACGCGATCGAACGGGCCGCGTCGAACTGCCACGCCAGAAGCACCATCCACGGAGCGCCCAGCGCGATCAAAATCGGCCAGCCTCGCACCACCAGGGGCAGTCCCGCCGGGACCAACAGCGCCAGGAGATAGTAGATGGAATCCGACTGGAAGACCTGCCCCCAGAACTCGCGGGGACGGATGAGGGGCGACAGGGCGATTTCGCCCGACGAAGAACCCAGGTTCTTGAATTTCCAGACCGTGGGGTTTTCCGTCAAGCCGAAGGACCGGCTCACCACGAAGAACCCGACGGCAAACAACGCGGAGACGGCCAGCCACTGCCAGGGTTGCAGGCGGGTCAGCCCCGGCCCAACTTGTCCGACTTCAGGAGGAACGGCGCGGCGCGAACGCCATCGCTCCCTGAGCTCGAAAACGGCCAGACCGAAACCGAGTCCGGCGAGGAAAACGAACACCTCTTCTTTGAAGGTACAGGCCAGCGCGGCCAGGCCCAAGGCGAGCCACCGCCGGCCGGCCAGGTGTGCCCAGAACGCCGCGGCGACCAGCGGCAACGCAAGGCTTACATCGTGCCATCCATAGGAGAAGTTCAGGTTGAGTTGCCCGACGGCGGGAAATGCGAGATATGCGGCCGCCCACGAGGCGGCGCCGATCTTCGTCGCGCCGAGGCGGCGGGCGATGCCGTACACACAAACCGCCGGCACGGCGAGGCAGGCCGCTTGGACCAGGAAGAAGAGTCGTGCGTCGGGCCAGAGACCCCATAAGGGCGAGAGCACCACCAGGCCGCCGTCGAAATGATCGAAGAACGGCGCCCATTGCGGCGAACGGGTGAGCAGTCCACGGCCTTCCCAGGTATCGACCACACGGCGGCCGTGATCGCCGAAATCCGCGAACCCGAGCTGGTAGATCGAATAGGTATCGACGCTCTCCCAGTAGCACCAGACGGCGAAGGCGGCTGTTGCCAAAGCAATCACGACGGGCCAGGCGGCCGCATCCGCCAGGCTCGGGCGTCCTTCCATCTTCTTGATCCGGCAGAGAACGGTCCGCCACGCGGCCATTCCGGAAACGAAGGCAAACCACAGCGGCTCGAGAAAAGTGACCGGCACGGCGACGCCGGCGGCCCGCAAAGCGTCGGCCAGCGGAACCGCGGCCGAGGCCAGCAGCCACAGCGCGGGGCTGCGGTCTGCGGCGCCGCCCGATGCACGAACGGCTTGCCAGGCTCCGACGCCCAACAAAACAGCCAGAACGAGCAGGACTGCCAGGCCTGCGTCCGGGCCCGTATCGCGAATCCCGATTTCGTAGCGATAGACGTGGAATTCGAGGCGGTAGAGCAGCAAGCCCGTCCGGATCCAGGCGACGATGCCGGCCAGCACGAGAAGCACGGAAATCGCGCCGGCGGTACCAGTCCGACGCGGTTCGGCCCTCGCGAGGCGCCGAGACTTGTTGGTGCCGGGACGACGACTCACGGCGGCAGGGGCTCCGGAAGGGACGTAGAGCGGGATTCACTCTAAGGCAATATACAGTCTGCACGCCTGATCAAGAAACCGCAAGGCTCGGCCACCCAATCGGGACCGAGCCACAACTCTCGTCGGTTGTTTCCGCACGAGTGGGGGCTGCCCGGACAAAAAGCAGAGGGGCAGCAAGATCGCGTGTAGCCCTCCCGAATTCGCACGAATTCGGCTACCGTACAGCGCACCACGATTCGGCTGGACCTTTACCGATTTGGAAACGGCGCGCCGGTTGACATTCCGGCGGATTCCTCTTAGAACCTATCCGTAAACCGCCAGTCGCTTTGGTTTCGACCGGGAATACAGCGTCCTGGGCTGGTTCTCGGATAGGTTCTTAGCTTTCAGCAGAAGAGATGCTCTGTTTTCGCGATCCCCCCAAGGCCACCCTGCGGGCACCGCGTTGCCTCTTTCCTTCCGGCCGCACATGACCACACCGGGACCGGGCCCAGTAAGCGTCGAAGTCGCTATGGTCGGGGCCGGGCCCATTGGGGTGGAACTTGGCATCGCGTTCGAGCGACTGGGTGTCTCCAATGTGCTTCTCGAAGCCGGCCAGCTTGGTCAGACGATTTGGCAATGGCCGCCCAATACCCGCTTCTTCAGTTCCCCCGAACGCATTGCCATCGCCGGGATTCCGATTCCCAACCTCGACCAGACAAAAATCACCGGCGAGGCGTACCTGGCCTATCTCCGCAGCGTCGTCGAGCAGTTCGACTTGAGTTTTCGCCCTTATGAAAGAGTCGAACGGATCGAACGCAGGGGCAGGAGTTTTCAACTCTTCACGCGCACGCTCTCGGGTGAACGAACCTATGCGTGCCGCTATGTCGTCCTGGCCACGGGCGGAATGGCGTCGCCGCGGCTCCTAAATGTCCCGGGCGAAGACCTGCCGCACGTGAGCCACTATGTGCCCGATCCGCACAAGTACTTTCGCACGCACCTGCTGATCGTCGGCGGTCGAAACTCGGCGGTGGAGGCGGCCCTGCGGTGCTGGCGCGTCGGGGCGAAGGTGACGATCTCGTACCGCCGCGCAGAGTTCAACCCCCAGATCGTCAAGCCGCACCTGTTCGCGGAGGTGGGCATGTTGATCCGCGAAGGGCTGATCACCTTCCTGCCGGAGCGGACGCCGGTCGAGATCACTCCGGCGCACGTCGTCATGGCCCCAACGCGGGACGGCGCACCGATCGACGGCCCGCCAATCCGGCAACCGGCCGATTTCGTGCTCGTGTGCAGCGGCTTTGTGGCCGATATGACGCTGTTCGAGATGGCGGGAGTGGAACTCCGCGGCGAGCGGCGGATCCCGGCCTGGAACCCCGATACGATGGAAACCAACGTCCCGGGGCTCTACGTCGCCGGCACGGCGGCAGGCGGCACTCAACAGCGTTTCGAGTTCTTCATCGAGACGTGCCACACGCACGTCGACAAGATCGTGGCCGCCATCACCGGCCGCTCCGCCGGCCTCACCGGTCCCGGCGGCTGGCGGCGGTACTCGATCCCGCGGGAAAACGCCGAGTCGTGAGCAGGCAGGGTTCATTCCGGGGCGCGGCGCCCCGGAATTCGCCGACTGCCGCGGGGCTCGCGGAGGTGTTTACGCTCGCAGACGACGCGGACCGCTCCGGACGCCGGTTCGATTTCCCTCCCCTGGTGACGGGTCCAGACGTGTGTGAACTCCGCACCGAAGAGCAGGATCACCGAGCAGTAGTAGACCCACACCAGGAGCAACGCCAGCGAACCGGCGGCCCCGTACGGGGTTCCGATGCTGGCATGGCTCAGGTAGAAGCTGATCAGCGACTTGCCCATGGCGAAGAGCAGGGCCGTGACCGTAGCGCCCACCCACACGTCGCGCCATCGGATCTTCGCGTCGGGCAGGACTTTGAACATTGCGGCAAACAGGAGGACGATGATCAGGAACGAAACGAGCCAGTTGAGCCCCACGAGCAAGGAGGCCGTAACGGACTCGCCCGCCCATCTGCCGATCGCGTCGTGAAAGACCGAAAGCAGCGCGCCCAGCACCAAGAGCGTCAGCAGCAAGAGAGCGATCACCAGGACCATGACAAACGAAGCGGCGCGTTTGACCAGAAAGTTCTTTACGCCGCCCTGCTCGGGATCGGGTTCGACCTCCCAAGCCTTGTCCAAGGCGGCCTGAAGCTGCGTCATCACGCCCGTAGCGCCGAAAACGAGAGAAACGATGCCGAGGACGGTGGCCAGCGCGCCTCCGGTACTTTTCTGATGGCTTTCGACGATGGATTGAATCTGCTGGCGGGCCTGCACGCCCATCTGTGCCTGGACCTCCCGCAACAGGGCCTCTTGTGCGTTGGCGTCCCCTTGCCAAAGGGCCCCTGCAATGGTGATAACGATAATCAGGATGGGCGGCAGGGAGAACATGGCGTAGAACGCCAGCGCGGCGCCCATGCTCATGCATTCGTCCTGGGAAAATTCGTCATAGGTTTTCGTCAGAACCGCCCACGCATTCTTCACTTTAAGTATCATCGCGCCAGTCTCCCTTGAGAGACCCAACTCAATTCCCCTCTCCCGTTTCGGGAGAGGGGCAGGGGGTGAGGGCAGTCGAAGTTCTGTTCGGGCCTTTTAGAAACGCCCACGATAGCCGCGAAATGCCGCATTATCGTGCAAATCAGCCGCCGTAGCCAGACGACTGCTCTTCCCGCAGCATGCGGTCCAGCGCTGCCAAGGCCACGCTCCAACGCGGGCGCATCTCGCGGCAGGAATCCCACCATGCGGCCACGGTCGCCGTTGTCACGGACGGATCGAGGTCATCGATTGGCCAAAGTCGGACCGCGTCGGCGAGGACCTCAGGACCGCCGCATTCGACGCCGGCCTCGACGGCAGCGGCGAGCACTGCGGGAGTCATGGCCAACTCCGCCACAAGGGCACGCCGATCGGGATGGATCGCTTCGCTGAACAGCGGGAGGTCCACGTTCAACTGCGAGAGTAGCCACGCCAGGCGGAGCACCTCCGGCAGGGCCCCGGCCGCCTCGTGCGCGACCGCCTCAATCCGGACCGAATTGTACGGCAAGTGCGCCGCTCCAGCGCCCCCCTGCGCCGGATAGACGAGATCCACGGTTGCCGACGGGGCGACAAGCCGCTCGTCGGTGAATTGTGCGACGTGAAAAAGGAGGTTTTCGCCCACGCTGCACCATTGCCGGCGAAGCGGTTCCGATCCGGTGGCGACCTGCTCGAGCAGATCCGGCAGCCCGCGCCGCAGGGCCGCTTCCAGGTCCGCCACACATCCGGCCAGGGCCGAAAGGGAGCCCGCCGAGCACCGTCCAGGGCCGACCGTTTTGCAGGCGGCTGTTTCCACCAACTGCCGATTGTTCTCGATTTCTCCCGAGAGGGGCGCCAGGTGTGCCCAGAACGCTTTCTCCGGCAAGCCGGCCGCGCGGATTTCACGCTGGAGCCGAGCGGCCGGTTCGGCGACCGCCGCGCCGATGGCCGGATCGAGTCGCGGGCAACTTCGGCAGTGCGCCTCGGCGGCGTGAAGGCAACTCGCGGACAGGCTTACTCGCCAGGAAAGCTCGATCGGCATCACGGATCCTCCACGCAAGTCTACTACGCCCGGCGCTACTACGTCCTCCCCACTTTGCGGGGGAATGGTCCACCGTTCTGTGTCGGCAGGAATGGCGTGTTTGGATTGACCAACGAATGGACTATTCATGAACTCTTTGACGGTATCCACGGTCTCGGCTTATATTGGCCGCACGATGCGAATTGCGCCCCTGTCTTTCTTCCGGAACGTCGTCGGGGGTTGCTTTACCTGTCAACATGCCTGCGTGAAAAATCTAAGACCCGCTTTGCAGTAAGCACCGACCATCGAGGAGCACGGTTATGAGCGAGAACCCGAGGGGAACCACACGTCGCGCGTTTCTGAAGAACACGGGCAGGATGGCCGCCGCCACTGCACTGGCCGGAGCGGTCGTGCCGCACGTCCACGCCGCGGAGAACAACACCCTTCAGGTAGCGCTGGTCGGTTGCGGCGGACGGGGAACCGGGGCGGCGGCCGATGCCCTGTCGGCCACCGGCGGGCCGATCAAGCTCGTGGCGATGGCCGACGTCTTCGAAAACCGTCTCAGCGGCAGCTACGAGCGGATCAAGCGGGAATTTCCCGAGCAGGTCGACGCTCCCGCGGACCGCCGGTTCGTCGGCTTCGACGGTTACAAGAAAGCAATCGACTGCCTTCGCCCCGGAGACATCGTGATCTTTGCCACTCCGCCGGCCTTCCGCTGGCCCCACTTCACGTACGCCATTGAAAAAGGCGTCCACGTCTTCATGGAAAAGCCCGTGACGGTCGACGGCCCGACGACGCGGCGGATGCTGAAGCTGGCCGATGAGGCGGAGAAGAAGAATCTCAAGGTGGCCGTGGGCCTCATGTGGCGCCATTGCGCCGCGCGGCGCGAGTTGGTCCAACGGGTCCAGCAGGGCGAGATCGGCGACATCGTCTCGATGCGGACCTACCGCATGCACGGGCCGATCGGCTCGTTTTCGGCGGGGCCGAAGCCGCAAGAGATCAGCGAGCTGCTCTATCAGATCCAGCGTTTCCACAGCTTCCTCTGGCTGAGCGGCGGCGCCTATAGCGACTTCTACATCCACAACATCGACGAACTCTGCTGGATGAAGGGCGCCTGGCCGGTCGAGGCCCAGGCCGTCGGCGGCCGGCACTATCGGGGCGACTCGATCGACCAGAACTTCGACAGCTATTCCGTCGAGTACACCTTCCCCGACGGCACCAAGCTCTTTATGATCGGCCGGTGCATCAGCGGCTGTTACGACCAGTTCGGCGGTTTCGCCCACGGCAGCAAAGGCATGGGCGCGATCTCCAGCATGGGCGACAAGCGCGGGACGGCCCGTATCTACAAGTGCCACGATCCCAAGAACGAGAACCTCGCCTGGCGCTACCCGCCCGGCGAGCCGAGCCCTTACCGGCTCGAATGGAACGAGTTCGTCGAGGCGATCCGGAACGACAAGCCCTACAACGAGGCGCGTCGCGGGGCCGAGGCGAGCCTGGTCAGTTCCATGGGCCGCATGGCCGCGCATACCGGCCAGATCGTCACTTGGGACGACCTGATGAACTCCAATCACGAGTTTGCGCCCGAGGTGGACAAGCTGGCGATGGACTCGCCGGCGCCCTTGCGGCTGGAGCCCAACGGCAAGTACCCGGTGCCCCAGCCGGGCCTCGTGAAGGACCGCGAGTATTGATGCATGGACTTGGGATCCTCCGTCATGGTGCAGGCCCGGCGACCGACCGGCCATCGCGGCTTTCCACCACGATGAGTCTTGCCATGCGCCGCTCGAGTGCGTCACGGCGGAAGAAATGAATCACGGCGCTGTCGCCGTTGCCAACCAGCAGGTCGAGCGAGCCATCGCGGTCGAGGTCCGCCACGTCGACACCCACTTCGTGATGGCTGCGGTGTGTTCGATTGACTGGATCCAGAGAACTTCCCGGCTTGAAGATTGCTTCCACGTTGGTGCCCGCATTCTCCCAGTATCGGACGCCATACGGGCTGTGGTTGCCGGTGAAGAGGTCGAGATCGCCGTCGCGGTCCCAGTCAGCGAGTTTGACGGCCGTCCGGACTGGGACCGTAAAGGGTTTGCCGTCGTTCATCACCAAAGGTACCGGCGAAGCGAGTGGCGGCGGATTTCCATCGGGAATCCGTGATACGTCCTGTGAGCTGGTGTTCTTCAGAAACATGAGCGTGCACTCGCCGTTCACCTCTCCCTGTCCGCAAGCCACGATCAGATCCATCAGACCGTCGCCATCCAGGTCGGCCACGTCGGGCTTGCAGCGATAGCCCGCTGGGATCGAGCGGCCGGCAGCCTGGATTTCCACGGGGGCCCCGAAATCGGTCGGATCCTCGCCGCCCGGGAAGAACTTCAGACACCATTGGCGCAGGCGCCCGCTCTGCCAGCCTGTCATGCCGTTGTTGCTCCACATGACAAGGTCGGAAAAGCCGTCTCGATTCCAGTCGACGATCGCCACCTTGACGTAGCCGCAGTGCTGCTCGCCGCCGTCCGGGCAGCCTTCCTCGTCGATTTCCTTCCCCTGGGACTTGATTTTCGCAGGATGAGCATACTGCAAGCCCGCCAGTCCCTTGAAGAACAGCACACTTCCGTCACCGTCGCCAACAACCAGGTCCACAGTGCCGTCCCGGTCGAGGTCGCTGGCTACCGGGTACGCAAAGAGGCTCGCCCGGCACGGGGCGAAGCCGCAGAAGGGAATCGGCGCCCGGGCCAAGCGCGGCTGGTCGGCAGTGCCCGCGTTGAGATAGAGAGAAGTCCCCTCGGCCCCGGATAGGAGTACGTCCTGCTTGCCATCTTGATTCCAATCGACCATCGTAGGCTGGGAGTGAAAGCCTTCGGATATCAGATTGCCGTGCTCATCGCGGATCTGAACAGCCGTGGTCAAGTGAGGTTGCCGGCGGTTGCCCTTATTCTGGAAATAGTAGCTTCCCGCAATACGCCCGCTTAGCGGCGAACTCTCGGTATAGTATTGGCCCGTGATCAAATCGAGATCCCCATCGCCATCCCAATCACCCACGGAAGGTTTCGAGTGAAGGAGATTCTCGATCGGTCGGCCGTCGGCCTCTAATGCCGCGGGCGGTGCGAGCAGCGGCAGTCCGTCGGCATCTCCGCCGGTGTTGCGAAGCAAGTAGATTCGCCCCCGCGTATACGTTCCGCAAAGCAGGTCCGGTTTTCCATCGCCGTCCCAGTCGCACGGCTCAAGAAAAACTCCCTGGTACGGCGTCTCCGGGTTGGAGCCGTAATCCAAACCCGGAAAGACCTTGGCATCGAAGACCACCTTCGCAGGTGCGAAGCTGGGGCAGTCGTCGTTGCCTAGGTTCTTGTGGAAATGGAGATAGCGGCACCAGCCGCCCACCAGAAGGTCGCGCCGGTGGTCGCCGTCCCAATCGCAAAGTGCCGTCGTCAGCAACCACCCCCGATTCGCGTTCCCGATCTCCCGGCCGTCGGCCGTTTGGAGTGTGTGGATTTCGCGTTCCGAGAACACCGCAGACGCGTCGCTTCCGATGTTCCGAAACCACGTTACCGTGGCACCGGTGCCGTAACGGTCGGAACCTAACAAGTCGCGCCGCCCGTCGCCGTCGAAATCCACGATCTGCGGATAGACGGCCGCATACCAGAAGGTGGTACGGCCGTCACCGGCCAGCCGCAAGAGATCCCCGTCCCCGATCAGCGGGACCGGCATCGCCCGATCAGCGGCTTCCGCATGGGAACCGAAGTAGACGGCAATTCTGGTGACCCCCGGATCGGCCACGGTGACGGTGAGCGGGCACGTCGACGAAACGGCCGGCTGGGGTGTTCTGAAATCCTCTGGCCCGGCGTACGGCCGATGGTCGAGACGGAATGGCAGGAGCTGTCCCGGCGCGGGGCCGTCCAGGGCCACGACACATAGGCTGTACTGGCTGAACGGATCGTTGCATTCCAGCGCGTGCAACATTGCGGGGAAATCCATGGCGGCGGTCACCACGCGGTTGGGGCTTCCGCCGCCGATCTCGAGTACAGCGCGGCAATGAGTTCCGTCCGGCCAGACGGCTCCGAGGAGGCACGGCATGATCCATGGCACGACGCACGCAAAGGCTCGGGAACCAAGACTCATGGAAGCAGTTCTCCAAATTCGGACGTTCGTTTCGGCATGGCAAATAGGTAAGTCCTTCTGGCCGAAATGCTCACGGCGATGCCGGGGTAGACGATGGCCATGTCCTCTCGCCTGACCGCCTTGAATCGCCGTCGCCCTTGTTCATTGGGCACCGCCACGGAGATCAGGCGATCCGTCCTGGCAGCAGGGAAACGGCGTTTGCCGCCCCAGGCAAAGTGACGAGCCGGAGTCGATCATCGCCCATGCGGCGGGGCTGGTCAAGTCCGGAGGGAGAGGCATGGGGCAAGACAACGGTACTGGAGCACTTGCGGCCAGAAATGCGGTGCCCCAGCCAGGTGTCGTGAAGGACCGCGAGTAGGCGTCGGCACTCTCACTTCACGCGCAGGCCCGTCTCCTGCCCCCCGGAAATAGCCAAGAAGTGGTGTTGCAAGAAAATGGCCGTTTTACTATTAAAAGACCCTTTGAAATCGGCTCTCGGCGCCGCTTCTTCCGGAGGTCGAGGTTTCGAACCGACCTTGTCGGATTCCGCTGCGCCCCGACGAATTCGTTGGCATGAGGCGACCGGGGAAACACGGATGGCCCCGGCGAACAGCAGCAAGCGGCCACATCGGCTATTCGTGCGCCATCTTCGAATCTCCCTCGCACGCCACCGCTGGCGCTCGTCCGCTCGTCGCGACGTCCCCCCTCGCAAAGGAGCAATGTATGACGGCACGTAAAACGACCCGGAGTACGCGCTCTTCTCGGAAACCGTGCCGCGGCTGCGCCGACAAGGTGGCTCGGCTGCGTCTGGAACTGCTGGAGGACCGCTGCCTGCTGAGTCTCGACCTCTTGGGCACCGTACTGTCCGGAGGGCCCGGCAACCAGCGCGGCACGGCGATCTCGATCGACCAGGGAGCGATCTACCTGTCGGGCGATGTCCAACCCGAGAGCCAGCAACCCAGCGATACGGCGCTGGTGCTGAAATACCCGCTCGCGCCGAACGGTTCGCCGATTTGGTCGAGGACGTTCAATAACGGCACAAACTTCTTCGGTATTTCCGCGGCCAATGGCGCGGTCTATGCCGGCGGCGACAGCTACTCTCTCACCAGTGATCCCGTCGGCGGCAAAGAGGTAAAACCCTTGCTGGCCAGATTCCGGCAAGACGGCAGCTCAGGTTCCGCCGCGGGCGGGGCGGAATGGGTTGCGGGGAGCGGTGGAACCGCCAGCCGCGCCAACTTCTTCGCCTATAGCGGGGTGGAGATGTTCTCCGCGGTTGCGGGCGTCACGATCGGCGCGCAGCAGCTTGTGTATGCAGCCGGCTTTGGCCAACCGGCGAGCTACAGCGCCTACCTGGTCGCCAAGTATGACACTGCCGGCAATCGGCAGGCCGCGGCGACTGATTCTTCGGTCGGCGTCCAACTCAATAGCTATTATCTTCCCATCGGCGGCGGCGGCTCGAGCGCGGCCGGCCTGACGGTCTTGAACAACAGCGTCTACTTGGCGGGCAGCTCCGGTTGGGCGTTCGAGGGAGACAGCCCCAACGGCCGCCCCGCGATCTGGAAATACGACGCGAACCTGAACCTGCTCTGGCGGAGGAAAGACACCAGCCTGGCAGGCACGTTCCGCGGTGTGGCCGCTGCCAATAATGCGATCTACGCCGTCGGCTATCGCTACACGCCGGGCGCCAGCAATAGCGAAGACTACCTCATTGAGAAGTATGATGAGGCCGGCAACCGGCTGTGGACGACAACCACGGGCGGCGCGAACACGGATGTCCTCAACGGCGCCGTTGTCATCGGCAACAAGCTGTTTGCCGTCGGCTACACCAGAAGCCAAGGAGCCGGCGGCGCGGACGCGGTCGTCCTGGAAATCGATCCCGGCACGGGCGCCATCCTTTCGCAGACGCTCTTCGGCGGGCCGCAGGATGACATGGGCAGCGGAGCCGCCACCGACGGCACCGACCTCTACGTCGTAGGCGAATCGAAAAGCTTTGCCCAAGGCGGCAATGCCCTCGGGGAGAACGACCTCTTGCTGTTGCGCTATGCGCCATCCACAGCCAATCTCCCGCCGCTGGCCAAGGCCGGAGGTCCCTACTCCGCTCCCGAAGGCACGCCGATCACCTTCACGGCTTCCGGATCGAGCGATCCCAACGGGGACGCGCTCCAATACCGTTGGGACTTCGACAACAACGGCGTCTGGGACACGGCCTGGTCATCCAGCCCAACCGCCTCGTACACCTTCCACGACAATTTCGTTGGTACGGCCAAAGTCGAAGCCTACGATG
Source organism: Pirellulales bacterium (assembly GCA_013360685.1). GTDB lineage: Bacteria > Planctomycetota > Planctomycetia > Pirellulales > Thermoguttaceae > JABWBD01. Next base: position 2,330 of record JABWBD010000151.1, on the reverse strand, counting down.
GCAGGGCATACGACGACGATACCGCCGCGGTGACCGTGGGCAACGTCGCTCCGCAACTCGCGAATGTCTCCGTCACGCCGGCGCTCTTCGAGAACGGCACGGCAACACTCTCGGGCGAAATCGTCGACCCGGCTAGCGCGGACACATTCACGCTCACGGTCGACTGGGGCGACGGCTCGCCGATCGAGATATTTGCTTATGCCGCGGGCAAGTCTTCCTTCACCGAGAGCCACCGCTACCGGGACGACAATCCGAGTGGGACGAGTTCCGACAACTACACCATCCGACTCGAACTATCCGACAAAGATCAACCGGCAGGGGGCGCCTGGACCACCGTCGCGCCGATTTCGGCAGGTTTCTATGCCGACGGTGGAGCGGTGCTCGGCGATCAGCAGTGGTACGTGGTCGAAACGGCCTCTTCCACGATGAAGTTGGAAGCTTATAACGCCGTCAGCAACACTTGGACTGCGAAGGCCGCGCCGCCTACGGTTCGCGCCGCGGCAGGCGTCGCCGGAGTGGGCGACAGGTTGTATGTCGTCGCCGGTTGGCTGAACTCGGATTCCAATCGCAGCACCAACCTCTTGCAGATCTACAATGCGACGACAAACCAATGGACAACCGGTGCGCCGGCAAGCCGCGCCCGGGGCAGCATGGCGGTCACCGCGATCGGCTCGAAGATCTACGTGACGGGCGGCCGTGCCGGCAACGGCAGCCCCGATGACGGCACACTCGAAATCTACGATACCGTGACGAACACCTGGTCCGCCGGCGCCCCGCTGCCGACGCCTCGCGAGAACGTGGAAGCGGCGGCGATCGGCGGCCGGATGTACGTCGTGGGTGGATTCATCCGCAATCCGTCGAACTGGAACACGGGCGAGTTCACGGGAAAACTGGAGATCTATAATCCCGGCACGAACCAGTGGACGACGGGAACGTCCATGCCGACACCCCGTTGGGACCCGGCAGTGGCCGTCGTCGACGGAAAACTCTACGTGGCCGGCGGGCTCCTTTCCAACAGTACGGTCACTTCCCTTGTTGAAGTCTATGATCCGGCGAGCAACCGCTGGAGCACGGCGCCATCAATGCCCACGGCGCGTTGGTATCCCCAGGGAGCGACTATCGACGGCAAGTTCTACGTGGCATCGGGAACGACGGGCAGCCAGAACCTGCGCGTCGTGGAGGCCTATGCGCTCCCCGGACCACAGGCCGCGGCCAACGTCGTGGTCACGGTCAACAACGCGGCGCCGACCATTACGGACTTCGCAGTTCCTGCGATGGGCCAGGAGGGGACGCCGATCTCGATGAGTGCAACGGCGACGGACCCCGCGGGCGCGAGTGACCCACTGAGCTTCACCTGGACCGTGACCCGGCCCGACGGCAGCAGCTTAGTCCTTTCCGGCCCCTCGGCCGGTTTCACGCCCGCGGACGACGGCAGCTATGGCGTAAGTCTCGCCGTGGCCGACGACGATGGCGGTGTGGGAACCCAGACACGGACGGTCAGCGTGGCCAACCTGACCCCGGTGGTGGACGCCGGCGCGGACCAAGCGGCCGCCGAAGGGGCCGCGGTGAGCTTCAGTGGTTCGTTCAATGACGCCGGATCCGCCGATTTGCACACGATTCTCTGGGACTTCGGCGACGGGAGCACAGCCGCCGGCACGCTGACTCCCAGCCATGTCTATGCCGACAACGGCAGCTACTCGGTGACACTGACGGTCACCGATGACGACGGGGCGGCCGCCAGCGACGCGCTGGTGGTGACGGTGGCGAACGCGGCCCCGGTGGTGAATGCCGGCGCGGACCAGGCGGTCGCCGAAGGGGCGGCGGTGGTCTTCAGCGGTTCGTTCAATGATGCCGGGTCCGCCGATACGCATACAATCGCTTGGGACTTCGGCGACGGCACCACGGCCGCCGGCACGCTGAATCCCAGCCATGTCTATGCCGATAACGGCAGCTACACGGTTACGCTTACGGTTACCGATGACGACGGGTCGGCCACCAGCGACGCGCTGGTGGTGACGGTGGCCAACGTGGCGCCGGTGGTGGACGCCGGCGCGGACCAGGCGGCCGCCGAAGGGGCTACGGTGAGCTTCAACGGTTTGTTCACCGATGCCGGCTCGGCGGACACGCACACGATCACCTGGGACTTCGGCGACGGGAAGACAGCCAGCGGTACACTGACGCCCAGCCACGTCTATGCGGACAACGGCAGCTACACGGTTACGCTTACGGTTACCGATGACGACGGGTCGGCCACCAGCGACGCGCTGCTGGTGACGGTGGCCAACGTGGCCCCGGTGGTGGACGCCGGCGCGGACCAAACAGCCGCCGAA
>JABWBD010000150.1 GCA_013360685.1 Pirellulales bacterium | reverse complement strand
GCTCCGCGCTGGCGGCGCGGAAGCGTTGGATCGGTTTCACGGCCCAGCCTCGCGGCCACCTGGTCCTCGACGAGGGCGCCCGGCAGGCGGTCGAGCGCCAAGGCCGCAGCCTGCTGGCGATCGGCGTGGTCAAGGTGCTGGGCCGCTTCAACAAGGGAGACATCGTCGGGCTTCGCGACACGTCCGGGCGCGAATTCGCGCGCGGCCTGACCAACTACAATTCCGACGACATCCAGCGCGTGCGGGGACTGAAGACCCAGGAGATCGCCGAAGTGCTCGGCCGCTGCCCGTACGACGAGGTCATCCACCGCAACAACATGGTGGTCACCGGCTGAACGAGTCCGCGGTTCCCATCGATCATGCACGACCAAGCTCGCCCGGTCACGATCGGCCGCAACGGCCGCGTTGCCTTCAACGAGCCGTTTGGTTCACGCGACAGCCGCACGCGGCTGTCCACGCTCGATCCCCTCACCCGCAAGATCGCCGCCGGCGACTTCTTCCACGAAGACCACGTGCCGCTGCACGCGTTGACCGTGGGGCTGGGCGCGGTCCTGGAAGCCCGCGAAATCATCCTTCTGGCCTTTGGCGAGAACCATGCTCGGGTCGTACGCGACGCGGTCGAGGGCCCCATGGTCGACCGCGTGCCGGCCAGTCTGCTGCGGGAGCATTCGAACGCCTCGGTGCTCCTGGACGAGGCCGCAGCCGCCGATCTTACCGGCATCGCCACTCCCTGGCTGTTGGGCAACGTCGATTGGACCGACGCTCGGATCAAGCAGGCCGTGCTCTGGCTTTGCCAGCAGACGGGCAAGGCCCTCTTGAAACTGGACGCCGATGACTTCCTGCGGTTCCACGGTCCGGCCCAGCGGGTCGCCCACCGGGTCTTCAAGTGGATGATGGACACGATCGAGTACCATCCGGCGGGCAGGACGCCCCAGCGGGTCCTTTGCTTCAGCCCGCACTCCGACGACGACGTGATCAGCATGGGCGGCACGATGATCCGCGTCGTCGAGGACCAGCACGAACTGCACGTGGCGTACATGAGCAGCGGCAACATCGCCGTGTTCGACCACGACGTGCAGCGGCTCGCCGACCTGATGACGGAGCTCAACCGGCGGTTCGAGATCGATGTGAGCAAGACGCCCGATCTGGAAACGCACGTGCTGAAGGCCCTGGCGGAAAAAAGGCCCGGCGACGCCGACAATGAGGCCGTGCTCAGGATCAAGGCCCTGATCCGCTGGAGCGAAGCCAAAGCGGCGGCGATGGTCTGCGGCTGCAAGGAGGATCGCCTCCACTTCCTCGACTTGCCTTTCTATCGCACGGGTACCGTGGCCAAGCGGGCGGCCGCCGAAGTCCGGTTCGGGGCCGGCCTCGCCGCCGATTGTGACAGCGGTTGCACGGTGGTGCAATTGGCCAACGCGCCAAGCGTTCTTGCAGTGCGTAAAGAAACGTAAAACGAGTTTACATCGGCTACAAACGATGACATAATCTCCTCATGCGAATTCGAGAAATCCACCAAGTCAGCACATGATTCCGATTCTCGCGAAGACTTTCCTAGCGCCGAACATCTACGAGTTTGTGGTCGGCGCGCCGCGGATCGCGCGCAAGGCGCGTCCGGGTCAGTTTGTCGTGGCGATGAGCGACGAAACGGGGGAGCGCATCCCCCTGACGATCGCGGACTATAGCGCCGCCGACGGCACCATCACGCTGGTGGTGATGATCGTGGGCGCGAGCACGGCGAAGCTTTGCCGCCTGCATGAGGGCGAGCATCTCTACGCGCTAATCGGGCCGCTGGGAGAGCCCAGCCGGATCGATTACCTCGGCGCCGTGGTCATGGTGGCCGGCGGCGTGGGCGCGGCGCCGATCTATCCGATTGCGAGGGCCTTTTGCGAAAGCGGCGGCCATGTGATCACCGTCCAAGGAGCGAGGTCGAAGGACCTGGTGTTCTGGCAGGACCGGCTGGCCGCGGTCAGCAGCCGGCATATCCTCACCACCGACGACGGCACCGCCGGCCGCCGGGGCCTGGTCACGGAACCGCTCCGCGAGATCCTCGAGGAGGATTCCCAGCGGGCGATCGGCGCCGTCTACGCCATCGGGCCGCCGGCGATGATGAAGTGCTGCTCGAAGACCACGCAGCCGTTCGGAGTCAAGACGATCGTGAGCTTGAATTCCGTGATGGTCGACGGGACCGGCATGTGCGGCGGATGCCGCGTGGAAATCGGCCGCGAAACGAAGTTCACCTGCGTCGACGGCCCTGAATTCGACGGGCACCTGGTCGACTGGGACCTCTTCCTGGCCCGGCAGAAAACCTACGTCCATCACGAACAATGCGCACTGGAGCAGAGCGCCGCACAGGCAAAGTCATGATCCACAAGAAGCAAAACGGCTCGACCCAGCGGACGGAACGTGCGGTGCGGGCGACGATGCCCGAGCAAGCCCCCGAGGTCCGCGTCCGCAACTTCCACGAGGTGCCGCTCGGCTATGGGCCGGAAGAGGCCATGGGCGAGGCCCGGCGGTGTCTGCAGTGCAAGAAGGCGGCGTGCAAGGAGGGATGCCCCGTCAACGTGGCCATTCCGGAATTCCTCGCCCGGATCTCGGAAGGAAAGTTCGACGAGGCGGCACGAACGATCAAGCAGACCAACTGCCTTCCGGCGATCTGCGGGCGGGTCTGCCCGCAGGAAACGCAATGCGAAGAGCGTTGCGTGTTGGGCAAGCGCTTCGAGCCCGTGGCGATCGGACGGCTGGAGCGGTTTGCGGCGGACTACGAGCGCCAGCGCGGCCGGATGGAATTGCCGCCGAAGGCGCCGCCGACCGGCAAGCGGGTGGCGGTGGTGGGCTCGGGCCCGGCCGGGCTCGCGGTGGCCGGAGATCTCGTTCTGCTGGGGCACGAGGTGACCGTTTTCGAGGCGTTTCACCGGCCGGGCGGGGTGCTCCGCTACGGAATCCCCGAATTCCGCCTTCCCAAAGAGATCGTCGATTGCGAGGTGGACTACCTCGAAAGGCTGGGAGTGCGGCTGGAGTTGAACCAAGTGATCGGGAAATCGATTACCCTCGACGAACTGCTGAAAGTGGAAGGTTTTCACGCCGTCTTTATCGGTGTGGGCGCGGGGCTTCCCTACGGCATGGGCGTGCCCGGCGAGAACCTGGGAGGGATCTATCTGGCGAACGAGTACCTGACTCGCGCCAACCTGATGAAAGCCTACGCCTTTCCCCAGTACGGCACACCGGTGCTGCGTGGCAGCAACGTATGCGTGGTCGGCGGCGGCAATGTGGCTATGGACGCTGCGCGGACCGCGCGGCGTTTGACCGACGGAAACGTTTCGATCCTCTATCGCCGTTCTCGTGAGGAGTTGCCGGCAAGAGCGGAAGAGATCCACCATGCGGAAGAGGAAGGGGTCGAACTGAAGATGTTGTGTGCCCCGATCGAGTACCTGGGAGACGAGCGGGGAATGGTCCGCGAGGTGCGGTGCCAGAGGATGGAGTTGGGAGAGCCCGATGCCTCGGGGCGCCGCCGACCGGTGAGCGTGCCGGGCAGCGAACTCAGCCTTCGCGCGGACCTCGTCATCATTGCGATCGGCTCCGGGGCGAACCCGCTGCTGACCAGGACGGCGTCGGGGATCGAATTGAACCGGCGCGGATATATTGTCGCCGATCCATCGGGGGCGACCTCGCGGCCCGGAGTCTGGGCAGGTGGAGACATCGTCACCGGCAGCGCCACGGTGATCCTGGCGATGGGGGCCGGCAAGGCCGCGGCCGCGGACATTCACCGGTATCTCAGCGGTCTTTCCAACGGCAGGAGCTCGTCGCTCGCGATGGAAGCGGCAGGTTCCTAGCAGGGTTCACCGCTTGACCGTCTTGAGCGTCTCGATCAGGAACTCCTGCGCACTGGCGTGCTGCACGTCCGCCGCGCCGGGATACACGAGTTCGCATGCCACGCCCACACTGCGGCACTTCTCCTGGAGCTTCACGCCGAAGTTCGCCGTGTGCGTCGGGTCCTTTTGCTCCTGGCCCAGTCCCGGCGGAGTCGAGTGGCAGAGATAGACGGGCGGATCGTCGCTGGAAACGTGCTCGAAGGGCGAGTACTCCTTGATCCAGGGCAGGATCTTGTCGCGCGCGGCGAGGAACTCCGCGAACTGCAAATCGCGGGTTCGCGGATCCGCCGGATCGGCCATGAATCCGAACGCGTGCCCTCCGTACCGGCTGTTCGGCGTCCACTCCTTCATCTGCCCGGGGTCGAGCGTGGTTTGCGGCCCGATGACGGCCGCGCACCACAGCCGCGTCGACTCGCGCGCCACCGGGTCGGCGGCTTTCGGGTCGGCCATCTCGTCGTGAAACGCCAGCCACAGGCTCGAACACGCCCCTGCGGATGTTCCGGACGCGCCGATCCGCTTTTTGTCGATGTTCCACTCGTTCGCCTTGCTGCGGACGAACTGCAGCGCTCGGGCCGCATCGCTCAGCGGCCAGGAAACCGGCGGCTTCACCCCCGCAAGAATCGCCTGGGGCACATAGCGGTAGTTGATCGACACGACCGAGATACCCGCCGCCAGGTATTGCTCGACGCCGCTGACGAGCGACTTGTCGCCTCCAACCCAGCCCCCGCCGTGGATGTAGAACAACAGCGGTGCCGGCTCCGCCGAGCCGGCTTTCCAGAAGTCCAGGACCTGCCGCTCGTGGTCGCCATAGGCAACCTTCGCCAACGTAGGCTCCGGATTCGCCGGCTTGGCGGCCTTGACCGCAACCTTCGGCGCGGCGGTCGTCGCGGGTTTGCCCGGGGGATCGGCCGCAATGGCCGGGCCGCCGAGCAGGGTTAGGATACAAAGCTGGGAGAGGACCGTTCTCATGATGCTTGCCTCGCGGTGGTGAGAAGGGTTGACAGCAGTCTCAAGCAAAGCAGAATAGCAGATGCTCCCTCAGGTCGGCAAGGCGCTGGGTGAGCGGCAGGTGCAAGTCTACCCGTAGCCGAAGTCGTAAGACCTCGGGCAGAAACTCAGTAAGGAAGTCTCACGACTTCGGCTACGGGTAAGTCGTTTTCTGCCGCTCGCCGGGATGAAGCCAACCCCGCCCCGCGCCGCCGACCACGGAGAGTCGAAGGGTTGAGCGGAAAAGCACGTGCCACGAAAAAAGGACATTGACATGACCCATATCAATCGGCGGCTCTTTCTCGGCGCCGCGGCGGGAGCGCTGGGGGCAGGATTCCTGGGCCGGACGGCGGATTCCCAGGACCCTGCCAAAGGCGCCGCCAACCTGCAGCTCGCGCCGTTCCGGTTCGACGTCACACCGCCGATCGGGCACTCGTTGCACGCCGGCTGGATCAAGCCGGTCGAGGCGGTCGATGACCCGCTGGAAGCAATCGGGTTCGTCTTGCTGGGAGCGGGCAAGCCGATCGTCTTGTGCGTGGTCGACTGGATCGGGCTCCTGAACGAAGCGCACATCGAGTGGCGCAAGGCACTGGCGGAGGCGGCAGGCACCACGGCCGATCGGGTCACCCTCCATACCGTCCACCAGCACAACGCACCCTTCGCATGCCTGGAGGCGGAGCGGATCGTCCTGGCCCAGGGAGACCTGCCCCACATCATCGAACTCGATTTCTTCCGAAAATGCCTCGACGCCGGCTGCGCTGCCGTGCAAACGGCGCTGAAGCGAGCGGTTCCGGTCACGCATGTCGCCCACGGTGAGGCGAAGGTCGAAAAAGTGGCCTCGAATCGCCGGATTCTCGGGCCCGACGGCAAGGTTGCCTCGCAGCGCGGCAGCAGTTCCAAGAACCCGGAGCATCACCGATTGCCGGAGGGACTCATCGATCCGATGCTCAAGACGGTGGCCTTTTTCCACGCAGACCGCAAGTTGGCCGCCTGCCACTACTATGCCTGCCACCCGATGAGCTACTACGGCGACGGCCGAGTCAGCGCCGACTTCTGCGGCCTCGCGCGCAAACGGCGGCAGCAGGAGGAACCCGATTGCACTCACCTCTACTTCAACGGCTGCGGCGGCAATATCGGCGCGGGCAAGTACAACGACGGCTCCAAGCAGATGCGGCCCGTCCTCACCCAGCGGATCTATGACGGCATCGTTGCCTCGGAGGCAGACTTGCGCCCCGAGCCGATCCAGTCGCTATGCTGGAAGACCCACGAAATCCTGCCGCCGCCCGATCCGCGCTTCGACCTCGACGCATTGCTCCAACAGATCGCGGACCGCTCGCAACCGGTCGTGAACCGCAACCGGCCGGCGTTCACGGTTGCCTGGATCCGCCGCTACCGGCAGGGAATCCCGATCCTATTGAGCGCTCTGCATGTGAATCGCGTATCGTTGCTGCACCTGCCGGGAGAGTGCTACGTCGAGTACCAGTTGCGGGCCCAGGCAGCGGCGGCCGACCGGTTTGTTGCTTGTGCCGCTTACGGCGACGACGGCCCGTGGTATATTCCCACGGCCGAGGCCTATCCGCAGGGCGGCTATTCCGTGAACGTTGCCTGGTGCGGTCCGGAGGTGGACGGCATACTCACGGGCGGAATCAAGGAGCTGCTGTCGGGCGCAAAGGGATGCGCCTGACACCCTTGCCAGGAGCCAAGAACACGCCTCGCGCTCGGCGCAAGTCTCCTCGCGCTCGGCGCAGGTCTCCGACCTCGCCGCAGTCATGACCGCAGGTCTCCTCCTCGCACTCGGCGCGGATCTCGCGCTCGCCGCAGATCGTCACGCGATCCCGTGCGTCGCTTCGTAGGCCGAGATCTTGTCCTCGTGCTGGAGCGTCATGCCGATGTCGTCCAGCCCGTTCAAAAGGCAATAGCGGCGGAACTCGTCCACCTCAAACGCGATCGCCAGGCCGTATTCGTCCGTGATCTTGCGGTTCGCCAGATCGACCGTCAGCCGGTAGCCGGGGTGCGCGGCGGCCCGGCCGAACAGATCGTCGATCGCTGCTTCCTCCAGCCGGATCGGAAGCATGCCGTTCTTGAAGCAGTTGTTGTAGAAAATGTCGGCGAAGCTCGGGGCGAGGACCACGCGAAATCCGTAGTCCTCCAGTGCCCACGGCGCGTGTTCCCGGCTCGACCCGCACCCGAAGTTGCGGCGGACCAGCAGGATGCTCGCGCCCGCGTATTCCGGTCGATTCAGCTCAAACTGCGGATTCGGCGAGCCGTCGTCCAGGTAGCGCCAGTCAAAGAACAGAAACTGGCCGAACCCGGTCCGCTCGATCCGTTTCAGGAATTGCTTGGGGATGATCTGGTCGGTGTCGACATTGGACCGGTCCATAGGGGCAACCAGCCCGCTGTGTCGTGTGAAGGCTCGCATTACTGGTATTCCCACTCCCGAATGTCTACAAAATGCCCTGCCACCGCGGCTGCCGCAGCCATCGCCGGCGAGACGAGATGCGTGCGGCCGCCCTTGCCCTGCCGGCCCTCGAAGTTGCGGTTGCTCGTCGAAGCGCACCGTTGGCCCGGCTCCAGCTTGTCCGGATTCATGGCCAGACACATGCTGCAGCCGGCCTCGCGCCACTCCAGTCCCGCCTGTTGGAAGATGCGATCGAGTCCCTCGGCCTCGGCCTGGCGCTTCACCAGGCCGCTGCCGGGCACGACCATCGCGTGCAATCCGTCGGCAACGCGGTGCCCGCGGACCACCGCCGCCGCCGCGCGGAGATCCTCGATCCGCCCGTTGGTGCAGGAGCCGATGAACACCCGGTCCAGCTTGAGCGACGTGATTGGCGTGCCGGCCTTCAGGCCCATGTACTCCAGGGCGCCCGCGGCTGCCTTCTGGTCGGTCGGATCGCCAAAATCGACCGGGCTGGGCACCTTGCCGCCGACTCCCACGACCTGCCCGGGATTCGTGCCCCAGGTGACTTGCGGCTCGATCTCAGCGGCCTGAAACACTTCCGCGCGGTCAAAGCGGGCGCCGGGATCGGTGGGCAACTGTCGCCACCGAGCCACCGCGGCGTCGAAATCCTCGGGCACGAACTGCCGCCCGCGGAGGTACTGGTAGGTGGTCTCGTCCGGAGCGATCAGGCCCGCCCGTGCCCCGGCTTCGATCGACATGTTGCACACGGTCATCCGCTCTTCCATGCTCATCGCCCGGATCGCATCGCCCGTGTACTCAATCGAGTAGCCGGTTCCACCCTGGGTCGAGATGCGGCCAATGAGGTAGAGAATCACGTCCTTGGCGGTCACACCGAACGGTAGCTTGCCGTCCACCCGGATCTCCAGCGTTTTCGGCTTGTACTGCAACAGCGTCTGCGTGGCCAGGACATGCTCCACCTCGCTGGTGCCGATGCCGAAGGCCAGTGCGCCGAATGCCCCGTGCGTAGCGGTGTGGCTGTCGCCGCAGACGATCGTCATGCCGGGCTGCGTCAGGCCCAGTTCCGGGCCGATCACGTGGACGATCCCTTGGTTCTTGTCCATCAGGTCGTAGAGCCGGATGCCGAACTCCCGGCAGTTCGCGCGCAACGTATCGATCTGCTGCTTGGAAATCGGATCGGCGATCGGCAGCGAGCGGTCGGTGGTGGGCACGTTGTGGTCCGCGGTGGCCACGGTCCGCTCGGGCCGCCGGACCTTGCGGCCGGCCAGCCGCAGGCCCTCGAACGCCTGGGGGCTGGTCACCTCATGGACGAGCTGCAAGTCAATGTACAAAACGGTCTGTTTCCCCGGCTCGGCGTGGACAACGTGGTCGTCCCAAATCTTCTCAGACATGGTCCGGGGAGGGGTGGATGGCGTCATCATGGGCAATCGCTACAAGGGACGTGCGGTGCGACAAACCACTGATTATAGCCCGCCTGGAGCCGAGACTGAAGGCTACGCGACCGATGCTTCGCGACCCTGCTGCTGCCACCAACGGGCGGCATGGTCCCGCGACCACAGGCCGGCCGACTTGCATCCGCCCAGCGCCTCGGCCAGGCTGGCGGCGTCCGAGTAGCGGTCGTCCGGATTCTTCGCGAGGCACCGCAGCACGACTTCCTCGATGTCCGGGGGGATCTCGGGCCGGTGCTTCGAGGGCGGGACCACTTCTTGGTGCGCATGGGCGAACATCACCTTGATTGCCTTCTCACCTTCGAACGGCGGCCGGCCCGTCAGCAGATAATAGGCCACGGCGCCGAGAGAATAGATGTCGCTTCGCGCATCGGGTTCGCGCTCGCCGATCGCCTGCTCGGGAGACATGTACAGCGGGGAGCCCGTGATCGTCCCCTCGGTCGTCAACTGGATCGGCTGGTCGTCGACGATCGGCTTGACGAGTCCGAAGTCGAGCAGTTTTGCCACGTCGTAGACGCCGCCTTGCCGGGCTGCGAAGATGTTGCCCGGCTTGATGTCGCGATGGATCAACCCGGCCGCGTGCGCCTCGCCCAAGGCATCGCACGCCTGCCGCAACAGGTGGATCACCCGTTCCGGAGCCAAGGGCCCGTGGCGGCCGACCAGTTCGGCCAGGCTCATGCCGGGCAGGTACTCCATCACGTAGTAGAACGTCCCATCTTCGGTCACGCCGTAGTCGAAGATCTCCACAGTGTTCCAGTGGGTGAGCCTGGCGGTTGATTGGACTTCTCTCTGGAAGCGTGCCAGCACCCGGGGATCCCCCGCCTTGTCGGGCCGAATCAGCTTGACGACGCAAGGCCGCTTGAGCAACTGGTGCTCGGCCAGGTACACTTCGCCCATGCCGCCGGCGCCGATCATTTCCTTCAGCCGGTACTGGCCCAGTTGCCTCGCCTCGAACGCCGCGCGGCGCAACGAACCGATCGTGTCAACGCCGAAAATCCCGGCCATCGCCGACAGCCCGAGCATCAGCACCAGGCTGATCAGGTCGTCCCAGGTGACCAGTCGCGCAACCGCCTGGTCCGACGCCATCGTCGCCAGGAGCATCACCAGCGGTGCGGCCGCGATCAGCCCGATCACCAAGGACGCGCGCCGCGGATGGTTCGGGATGAACAGCGCATACGTGAAGATCAGCACCAGCCACGCCCCCACCGGGAACTCGAAAAATCCGGTGGTCGCGCTCCGCGCGGTCAGCACGAACTGATAGACCAGGAAGAGTCCGGCGGGCAATCCGAAAACGGCCAGTTCCACGCCCCGGAGCCAGCCGATCGCCAGTTCACATCGCCGCCAGAGCAGGGCCGAGACTGCCCCAAGCGCAGCGGTTACGACCACGTGGAAGCCGAAGAAAAACAAACCCAACGCGGTCGAAAAATCCGCAAGGAACAAGTGCCGCACAAGGAACAACGCGCAGCCCGCGAAGAGAATCCCCGCGGCAAGCCGCAGACGCCTGCGCAACAGGCACGCCGTCTCCGCAGTCAGTTCACCGCCGCTCCCCTCCACCAGACAAATGGCCGCGCAACGCGCCGCCGTCAGATCCTGCACGGGGTCCTTTCGGATCTCGGCGGGCGTCGGACCATCCACGGTCGTGTCGTCGGGCGAGGATCTTCGATTCCAAGGAGTCGCGGGTTCCATGAGAGGGTGATGCTCGGGGAGGGGCCAAGTCTCTGAGAACTATGATATACGCTTCGACGCGCCGGAGCGATGGAGTATGGCGCCAACGACCTCGAATTACCCTCCGTAGGCTGGGTTCGTGGCACAACTTCAGGTGAATGCGGGTAGGGCGCGGCCGAATCAGCAAACCAATGCCTGTTGTTCTGGCGCTCCACGGAGCGGGCACCAATGGTCCGATCATGGCAGTGTCGAGCGGCCTCAGCAGCAAAGCCGATCAGGCCGGGTTCTTGGCGGTCTATCCGAACGGGACAGGAAAGGGAAACGTCTTCCTCGTCTGGAACTCGGGCGGCTTCCACGGACCAAACGCCGACAAGCTGCCGGATGACGTGAAGGTCGTCAATCGGCTTCTCGACGACGTCGCTACCGTCGTGCGTGTGGATGCGAAGCGAATCTACGCTACGGGCATGTCCAACGGAGGCATGATGTGCTACCGCCTGGCGGCCGAGCTTTCCGAACGGATCGCGGCAATCGCCCCGGTTGCCGGAACCATGGCGGCCGGACTCACCCCTCCGAAACGCCCCGTACCGGTGCTCCACTTTCATGGAACGGCCGACAAGCTCGTCCCCTTCGAGGGACCGGATAAGAGGACGGCCCGTTTCCTGAACTTCAAGTCGGTTGAAGAGACCATCCGCACCTGGGCCGGAATCGACGGTTGCCCGCGAAACCCGCGGAAAACCGATCTGCCCGACACGTCTGAGGATGGCACGCGAGTCCGACGCGAGACCTATGGGCCGGGGAAACACGGCACCGAAGTGGAGCTCTACGTCATCGAAAGCGGCGGGCATACGTGGCCCGGACGGCGGTGGCCGGTGCTGTTTCTCGGGAAAACCACCAACGACATCTCCGCAAACGACCTGATCTGGCAGTTCTTCCAGAAGCATCCCATGGAGTAGCCCTCTGTACTGGTCGGCCGAGATCGTGCAAAATCGGGGCTGCCCGGAGGCTGTCTGCCGCAATTGTGCTAACAGACCCTAACAAAACGGGGACTGGCTCTCGGCCATTCTCGAGGCGGTCGTGGAAGAAGGACAACGCAAGGATACCCGTCCCCATGTTGTAGAAGATCATCGCGATGAAACATAGCTGCCCCGGCCGCATACTGGCCATCGCACTCTCGTTGCTTACCGCCGGCTTGGCAAGAGCGGCCGAACCTCCGAAGGCGCTCACCAGGCAATCTCCCCCGCCATGGCACGTACGGCTGACTCGTAGCCAGTTGCTGGCCGCATGGACGCGGTTGAGGAAAGTGCAGATTGTGGGCCTTCCCCTCGACATGCGGTTCAATATCTCCGGGCAAGCCTTCTACGTCAGTCCGGTCGGTGATGATGGAGCCGACGGTTCACGACAATCGCCGTGGCGGACACTGCGACACGCCGCCACGCAACTGCAGCCTAATTCGGTAATCTATCTCGCCGCAGGCACCTACCACGGGCCCGTCGTCGTCCAGACTCAGGCGTCGTCGGAAGCTCCGGCGGCAATCCGTGCAGCCGAGGGCGAGCAGGTGATCGTCACTTACCCCGACGACTTCATAGCGGCCGAGAAGGCGAAGGTCCATACGGCTCCCAACGAGGGCCGCACGCGCGCGATGGACAAGCAGGGCCAGGAACTCCATTATCCGCCACTGATCGACGTCCGCGGCCGTTTCGTTGAAATCAACGGCTTGCGTCTGATCGGCGTGCGGGATCGACTGCCCCATAATCTATACTCCGAGAACGCCATCTCGTTTTCCGGAAAAGGCGGCGAAGGCTGCCGCGTGTTATACAACGAGATAGAGAACGTCGGTCATTGCGGCGTCAAAGAGATGGGCCATGGCGGACATTCGATCCTCATAGAGGGCAACTTGATCCATGACGTCGGGCAGACGCATCACGATCATGGCATCTACGCTCCTGCGGATGATGTCGCCGTGCGTAAGAATCTGCTGCTGAATGCCACCGGGTACGGACTTCACGCCTACTCATCACCCAAACGGGTCGTCGCAACGCACAACATCGTGGCTGGGAACGATCATTTCGGCGTCATTCTCGCCGGTCCCGATGCCCTTGTGGCCCACAACGTCTTCGGCAGCAATCACCTGGGCGGATTGCTGTTCTTTCGTTCCGGCTGCAAAGGCTGCGTCGTCAAGAACAACATTTTCTACGACGACCCGGCAGTGGGATTCGATCAGATGGGAGACGCGAAGGAGGCCCCATCCGGCAATGTATTGGATCACAACTGTTTAGTGCCCGGAACTCATCCGGGCAATATGTCACCGCAGGACTCGACCGGATCCCGAAATCGGCAAGCCGACCCGATGGTCATGGATGCGCGGGCGTTCGATTTCCGCCTCAGTCGCCGCAGTCCGTGTATCGACGCTGCCGCCGACGTCGGCCTTGGTTTCCTGGGAAAAGCACCGGACATCGGGTTGTCCGAGCACCGCTGATCGCCCCGTTTCACTTGAGAGAATCGCGTAAGTCTAGTAAGCCGGTCCACCCCAAAGTAGCGGATCGACCGCGTGGAAGTGGTCGTCATCGAAGTAGACCGTGAGCTCCTCCTCCACATCAGTCGAGTAGTAAATGATGCACTTGTACTGAATGCGGTGCAACCGTGCGGTCCCCGCGGTCGGTACATCACGAGGCGGATCTGCCTCATTGAAGATCGGTTCCTTGACGACAAACGGCCGCTCTTGCACGATCAGCAGGTCGGGAATCGCGTAGTGGACCGTGCTGGACCGCAATCGCGGAAGCATCGGAAGGACATCGCCGACGGTCAAAACGACAGCCAAGTCACCCATGATACTGGCTGTGTTGACCTGGCTCGCGTAGGAAACGCCCGATGCAGACGAGGGATGGATCGCGGCAATGTTCGCCGCCCGCAAAATCTCGTCATCCGACGGCGGAGTGGGCGACTCGAGGTCCCCACCAGTAAGTGGCCCAAGAGTGAAGTACGGCGCCTTGGAGCTGTAGATCGTAAGTTTGTCTGCCTCGTCTCGCACATAGACGCTTCCGTCCGAGTAGATGGTCATCGACTGGGCGTCCGTCGGAAGCGTCACCCAGGAGTAGCCGACCTTGCGTCGCTTCAACTCGCTTTGGTCGCTGATCAAGTAGAGGTCGCCGTTTGGTGAAACCTGGAACGTCGCCACGCCTGAGTCGAGCACGGTCCAGTGGTCGCGAGATGTCAGTTGCATGAGCTTGCGGTTGCGATCGAGCACGTAGACCTCGCCTCCCGGGGCAATCTGGAACGACGCCACCTGCCGGGCCAGCACGGCAGTCGGCTCGCCTTCGCGAAGGCGTTCCAGCTCGCCCTTGCTATTGAGTGCGTAGATCGCGCCGTCTTCGACCATTGCCGTTGATTGTACGCCCAGGGCGACAACGAGCGTTTGCGACGGGCTGCGATACTGCTTGAGTTCCTGGCGGTCGTTCAGCACGTAGATGGTTCCCATCGGGGAACTCGCGAGCCACTGCACTCCGGTTTCCAGCAGCAACCATCGCTTGGTCGCCGGCGCAAAGACGCGTAGTTCGTGGTTGTCGTTCAATGCGAACACGGTGCCGTCCTGGGCAAGGCCGAACGACTGAATGCCGGTATCCAGGATAACCCAGCCGGTTGGCCCCAGGGCCGGGGTCAGTAGCTCGCGGTCCTTGTTCAAAATATAAAGTTCGCTGTCGGGCCCCACGGCAAACGCATAGACGTAATCGATTGGAGTCCATGCCTTGTTTGCGGGCAACTGCCACAGGAAGTAGGGCGCCGGCTCGCTGCCCACTGCGAGGCTGGCCCAGTTGCCCCAATTGCCGCGTCCCAGTTTGTACATCGTGCCGTCCGGGGCGGTGACGAACGACTGTGCGAACTGGTCGACGGGGCGTTGAACAGGCGGTCCCGCGGTCGGCCCCACGGTGGCAACCACCGGTCGCGATGCTTCGGCGGCAACCTGCGACGAAGCCACCGCCGCACCGGCCGTCGTCGCGCGGCTGGCGGAAATGGTCTGGGGTGTGCCGGCCACGTAGGGGTGCAAGTGATCACGGTCTATGAAGATCACCTGGATTTCGTCCGGGTTGACGTACATATTGCCGTGGGATGCGGATGGGTGCCTGACAAGCGTCGATCCATAAGCGGTGACCTTGAATAGCGCATGATGCATTTGGGCCAGGCCGATATTCGGGAACATTCGAGGCGGATCGATCGATTCGCTGACAAGTTCCTTAGTAATCCGGACGTTGTTCCAAAAACCATCGCCGAAATCCCGCTGGTGATCCCCGCGAGCATAGAAGGGGATGTAGGGCTCGGTCTCGATTCGCGCGTCCATGGAGTCCGCCGCCGCAGATGCCGATATGGCCGCGGACCGCGCCTCCAGTAATGTCTGCCCGTGCGTCGCGATGCTGGGCATTGATGCCTCCTCCCAGGAAAGCGCAAACTCCGGCCAACCCGGACTGGGCGGGAAGTACTGAACATCATTGTAAAGCGAATCCGGGTAGGATATTCTCCCCTGGCCGCCTGCCCCGGAATCCATTGCCATGGCCGTGACGATATCGGCTTCCGATGGCGGATCCAGTGCGATAGGCGTGAAGCCGGCCGGAATCTCCGGCAGGATGTCGTAGCGCGCGGCCGACGAATACATCGTCAGCCGGCCGAAATCGTCGAGCACAAACGCCGTTCCAAACACATCGATCGAGAACGATTGTACCCCCGATTGGAGCGTCGACCATGAGTAACCGAGCTTCTGCCGCTTAAGCTCATGGCGGTCGTTCAGCGCGTAGAGGTCGCCATTCGGAGCGAACTGATAGGACCGTATGCCCGTATCGACGAGGGCCCACCGCTCAGAACCTTCCAGCCGTTTGAGAGCGTGCTGATCGTTCAGGGCATAGAGGTTGCCGTCCGGCGAGATGGTGAACGACTGCATATTCTTGTCCAGCACCTTCCAGGCATGAGGGCCGGTCAGGCGCCGGAACTCGCCGCGGCCATTGAGTTCATACACTACGTCGCCGTCGGCCACCGCGAACGACACTGCGGCCGTGTCGAGCGTCGTCCATTTCGCATCACCGGCGAGGCGTTTGAACTCTTGCCGGTCGTTGAGTTCGTAGACCGTGCCGTCGGAGGTCATGTGGAACGACTTCACGCCTGTGTCGAGCAACGACCATTGCATGCTCAACGCTTGCAGCCTCCGCAGCTCATGCCGGCCGTTCAAGGCGTAGAGCGTGCCGTCGGGCGACATGGCAATCGACTCCACGCGACGGTCAAGCGTGACCCAATCCTTGGAACCTGGCGCGAGCTTCTGGAGTTCATGGTCCTCATTCAATGTGTAGAGCGTGTTGTCCGGCCCAACGGCAAACGCGTAGCTGCGGAAGAGGAACGTCTGCCAATCGCTGCCCGGGACCAGGCGCCAAAGCGTGTAAGGCCCGACGCCATTTCCAATCACGGGCCGATGGCCTTCGAGAACGCCGAACTTATAAATGGTTCCGTCGGGGCCTGTGGTCAAGCACGGCCCGCCGCTATGCCACTGCCCAGTGGAGGCTGCCGCCGCGTGCGGTCTGTTCGAGACCGCGGTCGTCGTCGGAGCAGTGCCTGGGCTTGAGGCATTCGACGCCGGCGTCTTGACGCTCGATCCGGCTGGCTGTGTCGAGGACGAGAACAAATGCAGGTGGTCGTGATCGATGTAAACAACCAATTGTGCGTCGTTGTAGAAGCGGCTCGTGCTGTAGATCGTGCATCGATATCGGACACGGTGCAGTTGGGCCGCGCCGACGTTCGGAATTGTACGCGGGGGATCGACCGTATCGTACACGCGATCCACAACGATCCTCACGTTGGCGAAGGGGATAGCGTCGGTCGGGCTTCGAATCGCACTTGCCGCGTCAGCGGCGACGGCCGGCTGCTTTGGCCTCGCCTGAGTCAGGTAGTCCAGCTCATCTTGAAGCCGAAATTCCGGCCCTAATTCGAACAACTGCGTCCTATGGTCGAACTCCAAGACCTCCTGGTCGGCTGGAGCAAGTCGTGCGGCCCGCACGATTTCGCCGGGCGTGGGCACGTCGAGGGCGGCGTGGGAATCGCCCTCGGGGATGGCCGGCAAGACGCTGTAGCGGTCCAGCGCGGCATAGGTCCAGACCCGGTTGAGGTTGTCGAGGACATATACAGCCCCCTGCGAATCCATGGCGAGCGACACTACGTCGGTCCGAAGCGTGGACCAAAGATAGCCAAGTTGGAAACGCTTGAGTTCCTGCCGGTCGTTGAGCAGGTAGACGTCTCCGTTGGGGGCCCTATGGTACGCAACCACGCCCTTGTCGAGCACCGTCCAACCCGAGCCGTGCACGCGGCGCAGCAACCGATGGTCGGAGGTGAGCCGGTATTCCGCGCCGTCGTCAGCCAGTGTCGTATAGCCGCCCGACGGCACGGCGACTGTGGGTACGCTGTCGGTGTTGGATCCCGAGGCCCGCTCCACGGTCGTTGGCACGCTGTCGGCCGTGGAGAGCATTGTGCCCGCGCGGCCAGTCAAGTCGCCATGCGAGGTTGCGCTGTCGATTGGGGTCGGGCCGCCGATATCGTGCCGCCCCCGATTGCCGGGCCGTTGTCCTCCGTTCGCGGCCGCACCCGCACCCGATCGCGCAACGCGGTGAGCCCGGGATCATGTACCGCTTCATCGCTGAAAGCGGCCTCGCTCGTGCCCCGGCCCGCAAGTGCGAGCGCGGCCGTGAAGCGA
>JABWBD010000149.1 GCA_013360685.1 Pirellulales bacterium | reverse complement strand
AGTGAACGCACGGGTCCTTCCTGTTGCAGCCAATCGAAAACTGGGTTGGTCGCCTGCAATCGCTGCACATCCCAAGGAGTTGTCTTCGGCACCGGCAAGGGGTCCGCGGCCCAGGCAGAGCATGCGAAACTGAACATCCCGATCCAAGCGGCAGGCAAGCGGGTCAGCATCATGGTGCGTCCTCTTTTCTTATCTTCTTATTTCGCAGCAAGCACAACTCGTGCCCCAGGCGTGTCACCCCACCAGTTCGCGTTCGATCTGTTCCAGCGATTTGCCTTTCGTTTCCGGCAGCCGGGCCCGGATGTAGAGAAAACCGGCCACGCAAATGGCGCCGTAGAGCCAGAAGGCGCCGTGGGCGCCGAGTCGTTCGTTCAGGAAGGGAAACGTGAACGTCAACGCCGTGCAGCCGGCCCAGAGGGAAAAGACGGCCACCGACATGGCGGCCCCGCGGATGCGGTTGGGAAAGATCTCCGAAATCACCACCCAGGTGACGGGCGCCAGCGACATCGAGTAGCAGGCGATGGCGGCCACCACCAGGCCGAGCATGAGCGGCCCGCGCGCTTCGACGTAGTAGCCCGTCCCAAGCACCGCGTAGATCAGGGCCAATCCCGCGGCACCGATCATCATCAGGCCCCGCCGGCCGAAGCGGTCGACCGTGGCGATCGCAACGAACGTGAAGACAAGATTGACCACGCCGGTAATGACGATGCTCAACATGATGTCGCTCACGCCGTAACCGGCCGTCTCAAACACCTCCTGGGCGTAGTTGAAGATGACGTTGATGCCGCACCACTGCTGGAACACCGCGAGAATCACGCCCAGGCTCAGGATTCGCAGCAGGCCGGGATCCAGGAGATCGCGGAAGTGAACCTGGGCGATTTCCTCCTTGGCCAACGTGTCGCGGATGTCCGCCACCTCGGCCGCGGCATACTCGCCGCCGCCGACGCGCGCCAGAATCGTTCGGGCCTCGCCGTCGTGGCCGTACTTCACGAGCCACCGCGGGCTCTCCGGCATGAAAAACATGAGGAGAAAGAACGCCGCCGCCGGCACCGTCTCGGCCCCGAACATCCAGCGCCAGCCCATCTGGCCGTTCCACGACTCGCGGATCCACGATAGGGTCGCATCCGGCGGCACGGGCTCGGCGATCAGCCAGTTGACGATCTGGGCGGCTAGAATTCCGATGACGATCGTCAACTGGTTGATGGAGACGAACCGCCCCCGCATTTCCGCCGGCGAGATCTCCGCGATGTACATCGGCGACAGGTTTGAGGCCAGCCCGATACCGACGCCGCCTACCCAGCGAAACACGTTGAACGACGAGAGGTCCCACGCCGCGGCCGTGCCGATCGCCGAGAGCGTGAAGAGAAATCCCGACAGGATCAACATGCAGCGCCGCCCGAACCGGTCGGTCAGCGCCCCGGAGACCACCGCACCGACCAGGCAGCCGATCAGAGCGCTGCTCATGGCAAGCCCCTGGAGGAACGGCTCGCCCGAAATATCGAAAAACGGCTCATAGAAGGGCTTCGCCCCGCCGATCACGACCCAATCGTAGCCGAAAAGCAGTCCGCCCATCGCTGCGATCAGACAGATGAGCCAGAGGAAGGCCATGTGGTAACGTCTGGCAGCAAGGGCAGTCGTGGTTGTGGTCATCGAGGTTCTTGTCCTGGTACGGCCGAATCGGAACCAAAGGGTTTTGGACACCATCGGAATCTTATCCTGAACCTGAATCCTCGTCCAACATTACTGCTTTGAGACATCTTCAGCTCGCAGAGGCCCACGGATGGCAGCTCCACCCCACGAATCAGACGACAAGAAATCCGTGGTCCGGCGCTGCCATCCGTGGGCCTCTGGTGGTCCTGGAAAACGCAAGAACCGATTTCTTCTCGCACTACGAGCTACTCCATTGCGAGATCGGTGTACACGCTCGTCCCACAATGACGCCCGCATCGTGCGCTGAGCCTACGAACCGGGACTCTACGACAATTGCGGGATCTCCACAATGGTCCTCCGATCCACCGATTCCTGGGCCGAGAGACACAGCACGACCGACCAGCGTCCGTCGATGCCGGAGACGGGCGGCGGCGAGCCTTCGCGGATGGCGCGGACCAAGGCGGCGATCTGCTGGTTCAATTCCACCACTTCGCCGGTCACCTCGCCGAAAGAGACCTCTTTGAGCTCCTCGCCCACAAGATAGCGCAACCCAAATGTGGGCAATGGCGACCGGGCGTCCGGTGCGCTCCAGTTCGCCCAGATCGCGCCGGCCGCGCCGGTCACCTTGCACGTCACGTGGTGTTCGAATGCCGCCAGGGTCTGGGTCACGACGGCGTAGGCCCCGCCGCGGAAATTGACCACGGCGGAGAAATTGTCCTGCAGCTCCGGATGGTCCGGCTGCCGGGAGTTGGCTCTCGCGTAGACCGAGGTGGGTTCGCCATGCGAGGAAAGATACCAGCGCGCTAGGTCGAAGAAATGGATCGGCTCCTCCAGGATCCAGTTGCCGACTCGCTGGATGTCGAACCGCCAGCCCTCGGACCCGAAACGGTAGGGGAATCGCGATAGTTCCAAAAGCACGTACTGCGGGGTGCCGACCGCGCCGTCGTCGATCAACTGCTTGACCCTGCCCCAGAGCATCGACAGCCGCAACTCATGGTCGACGGCCAGCACTTTGCCTCGCTCCGCGGCCAGGGCGACCAGCTCGTCGCAGTGGTCGATCGAAATCGCCATCGGCTTTTCGAGGAAGACGTGCTTGCCCGCCTCCAGCGCGGCCTTGCCGACTTCGTAATGGAGATGGCTGGGCAGCACGCAGTCGATCACGTCGAGGTCGTCTCGCTCGATCACCCGCCGATAGTCGTCGTAGATCTCGGCGGCGGGGTGCGCCGCTTTCGCCGCCGCGCGGTTCTCCTCCGAGCGGTCGGCAATGGCGGCCAGCACCGCGCCAGGTGCGCGGTCGATCGCCTTGGCATGATGGCCCCCCCAAAGCCCGCATCCGATCAGTCCGAAACGAAGCTCACTCATTCGGGCAACTCCTCATCTTTCGTCTCCGGGGCAATCCACAACAGCAGCAGCCCCACTACGAACAACAGGCTCATCAGGGCAACAGCCCAGCGGAACCCCAAGAACGCCCGCATCTCGCCGCGGATCAAGAGCAGGCCCGCCGAGCCAAGTCGGCCCACATTGAAACAGAAGCTCGCGCCGGTTGCCCGCAGCCGCGTGGGAAACATTTCGGGGAAGTAGATGGCATAGCCGGAGTGCATCCCGGCGGTGAAGAAGGCCATCACGGTCAGCAGGGCCGTCGTCTGCCAGAATGACGAGGCCGCGAGATAGGCGATCGGCACGGTGATCAGAGCACCGACGTGGTACACGGCAAAAGCCTTGCGGCGGCCGATCCACATGGTAATCGGCGGGAACGCCAACTGTCCCAATAGCGCGCCGAAAATACTCATGATCAGATAGGCGGTGCTGCCGGCGGCGCGGCGATCCGCGTCGGTGGCGTCGGGACCGAGCACCGTCCCCGCCAGCTCGGGCGCCCAACCAATGATTCCCCAGTAGGTGCTCAGCCCGATGGCCGCCAACCCGAATCCGATCAGCGCCCGCTTCCGCCAACGCGCATCGGTCATGAGTTCCGTCAGGGGCCCTCGCCTGCGGGCTGCGCCGGGCGGGACTTCCGCCTGTGCCGCCTGCCATCGTTCCGATTCCTTCAGGCTGGCGAGGATCCAGACGATCAGGATTGCCGGCAAGACCCCGATGAGAAATGCGATACGCCACGGGGAAACGTCCATGGGGAGCCTGTCTGCCAGAACCTCAACGAGGCTGGTCATGCCCAGCAGCGTCGCCAGAATGATGCCGACAACACTGGAGGCATGGAAAATGCCGCCGGCAGCGGTTCTCGCCCTGCCCGAAAAAACCTCCGCCACCAGCGCCGCCGCAATCGCCCATTCGCCGCCGACTCCCACCGCCACGAGAAACCGCAGGATGGCGATGTGCCACCAGGTGGTGGCGAAGTAGTGCACTCCGGTAAAGACGGAGTACGTGAGAATGCTCCAAACCATGCTCTTCCTGCGGCCGATTCGGTCGGCCAACATCCCGAAGAAAAGCCCTCCCACGGCCCCGCCCACCAGAAACGAGGCGAAAGCGTAGTTGGAATAGCGATCGACCGCCGGGTCCGTGGTGCTGACGCCGAGCACTTCCGCCATGGCAGGCGTCTTGAAAAGCGTGAAGAGCTGCCCTTCGAAAACATCGAAGATCCAGCCAAGGCAGGCGATGATGAGGACCAGCCCATGGTAGCCCGTCAGGCCCTGGCGCCAGGCACGCGGGGCATCGTTCTTGGTGCTCATGGCAGTTTCCCCTTTCGCTGCTTGAGCCGACGGTCGAGTGTCTTCCTCGTAGGACGGTCTTCCCAGACCGTCAAGACGGCATGGCAAAGCCGTCCTACAAACCGTCAACCTGTTTTCGCGGTATTGGAAAATTGAAGTAGTTTATGGCCCGGCCGCCGCCGAGCACGGCCTGGACGTCGCGGCAGACGGAAGCGACGACGCGGTGCTGGGCCTCGTGCGTGAAAGCGCCGATATGCGGCAAGAGGATCACGTCGTCACGCCGGGTGAAGGCATCCGACTCGGGCGGCTCGGTGCTGCGGACGTCGAGCGCCGCCCCGGCGAGCCGCCGCTCGTCCAGTGCCCGCAGCAGCCCGGCTTCGTCGACCACCTCGCCCCTCGCAACATTGATGAAATAGGCCGCCGGTTTCATACGGCAGAACCGGTCATAGCCGAGCAGTCCCTGCGTCTGCTTCCCGCCAGGGAGATGGCACGTGACAAAGTCCGATGAACGGAGCAGTTCGTCCAGTTCGACCAGGATTGGCTGGGCCTCGATCATCGGCAGGGAGTCGGGATCGACGTAGGGATCGTAGGCTAGCACCTCCATGCCGAACGCTCTGGCCCGCATCGCCGTCAAGAACCCGATCCGGCCGAACCCGACCACACCGAGCGTCTTGCCGAACAATTCCGTACCATAATAATTCTGCCGGGCCCAGCCGCCGGCCTTCACGTGCCGGTCCGCTTCGGGGATCCGGCGGGCCAGCGAGAGCATCAGTCCGAGCGTCAGTTCGGCAACGGAGACGGCGTTCTGGATCGGCGTCGACGCGACGACCACGCCGGCGCGGCTTGCCGCTTCCACGTCGACATTGTCCAATCCCGCCCCGGCGCGGGCAATGATCTCCAACCGGCCGGCAGCACGGATCAGGTCTTCCGTCACGCGGGTCTGGTTCCGCACGACGAGGGCCCTCGGCGTCGCGATCTTCTCGGCCAGCAGGTCCGGTTTCTTCCACAAGTCCGGCTCGAGCGCGACCGACAGCTTCCCGCGAAGCTCGTCCATCGGCTGGCCGACGATGTTCTCCGTAACCAGGACGTCGATCGGTGTGCTCATGGCGATGTCTCCTTGGATGCGGGTGATTCAAGAGTCATCGGAGTGCCGTACTCCTGGCAGAGCGTTCGCAGTTCCCTGACGGTTTCCGGCCCAACCGGGATGCCCAGCCGCCGGTTCTCCTCGGCCGTGCGATACGACCGCTCGCCGGGCACAAGGATCTCGTGCGCGTCCGGCCGGCGGCGGCAGGCCTTGATGGCATCGATCGTGGCGTCGATGCGGCGGCGGAACTCGCCGGGGTCCATGAAGGCGGCGATGTCGACCAGGCAGAAATAATGGCCGACATCCTGGGGGCGGTCCATGTGCTTGTACATGGAACCGACCTCGTTGCCGATCGCCGCTCCGGACAGGACCCCGGCAAAGAGCTCCACGAGCATCGCCAGGGCGAATCCCTTGTGGCCGGCCATGGTAAGCACCGTCCCGGCCAGCGCGGCTGCGGCATCGGTCGTGGGCCGGCCTTCCGGGTCGAGGGCCCAACCCTCAGGAATCGGCCTGCCCGCTTTGTTCGCGGCGATGATATTGCCGCGTGCGATGATCGACGTGGCCAGGTCGATTTTCACGGGAAAGCCCTTGCCCGTTGGAAACGACGCGGCGATGGGGTTCGTTCCAAAAAAGGCTTCGCAACCGCCTTCCGGCGACATGGCCGGCTCGCAGTTGGTCATCGCCAGCAAGATCATCCCCTCGCGCGCGGCACGGTTGCTATAGTAGGAAAGGGCCCCGAAGTGCTGGGAACGGCGGACCGTCGCCGCGGCAATGCCATACTCACGGGCCAGCAGCAGCAGGCGTTCGAGCGTCTTGACGGCCTGGACCTGGCCAAGGCCGTTTCGTGCGTCGACCACGAGCACGGCCGGGCGGCGCGACTCGACGTGAAGCTCCGCGGCCGGGTCGATAAGCCCTTTCTGGATGCGGCGGAGATAGATGTTCAGCCGAGAGACACCGTGGGTCGACGCCCCGTGGACGTCGGCATCGACCAGGGCGTCGGCGAGCACCGACGCGTCGTCCGGCGGCACGCCGGCGGCGGCTGCCAGAGCCCTTACCAGACGGTTTACGTCATCGACGGGACAACGGTTGGGAGTCGTCATGGATTATCTTCCATCGTAAAACGGAATTCATTCCGTTCGGCTGCAACCGCAGAGGATGGAAATAGAGAACGGAAGGAATTCCGCTTTACGAGCCAGGCTTCGCCGTGGCGGAGGATCGGTTGGTCGGGTAGCCCGAGCCATACGTCGTGGCGAGTGAGCATCCAGCGGTTGACGCTCTCGATGGGGTCCGCCTTCCAGCCGGGCGTTTGCCACAAGGCTCGGGATCCCAACAGCCCGCACAGCCGCGCGCCGAGCACCACGTAGTGGGCTACTGAAGGAAACGCCAGCACCGCCTCGTCCACGCCCGCATCGAACGGCACGAACGAGCCGAGTACCACGGACGGCCGATAACGGCGGAGCGCCTCCCCGGCGGTCAGGCGTTGGACGGCGACTGCAGGAGAACGAGATGCGTCGGTGGCAACCACGCGTAAGCCTTGGACGGTAAATTCTCGGGCGAGTTCGCCGTCCCCGGCACACACTTCCAGCAGAGGCTCTGCGCTCAGCGAGTGTAGTACGTCGGCCAGCGCGGTCACCAGTTCCCGGCACGGCGCCAGGAATCGCCCTGCCTCCTCGCAAGCGGCCAGCCAACCGCCGGACAGTTCGGCTGCGGCGAGTTCAGCCAGTCGCTCGCGGTAGGTCGGCAGTGCGCTAGTTGCTGGAGACATGGTTCTTGGCTTGTATGGATTCTTACATCGTTGCGTAGTGCATACACTACATTGCATCGTTCCCACGCTTCGCGTGGGAACGCAAGGTCTTGGACGCTTTGCGTCCCCTCCATCACCGCTCAGCCTGAGCATGCTCATACATCGTTACCACGCTTCGCGTGGGAACGCACGTCTTCCGACGCTTCGCGTCCGCACGCCGCTGGTTCCGCGGCTGCACACCGCCGCTTGACCGCGGTAACACCGAAACTGGGGACGCAAAGCGTCCCAGACATTGCGTCCCCACGCGAAGCGTGGGAACGATGGAGCTTGCTTCCCCTTTCCCCCGTTCCCCCTTTTTTCACACACTCGGCCCGCAGCGGTTGATCGCGAAGGCGTTGAATTCCCTCAATGCCTCGGCCTTCGACATCTTGCCGTCGCAGAGGTCGAGGACCTCGTTGAACAATCGCTCGCCCGCCTCGTCGAGCGAGGCGCCCTCGAACATGTCCGAAACATCCACCTCCATCGTGTCCTTCATCAGCTCCCACGACTCGCGATTGCCGGTCAATCGCATCGTAATCATCAGCGGATGGTTGATCGTGTGGCCGCCGCCCGTGCTGAAACTCATCACCTGCGAACCTGACGCGGCGATTCCCGTGATGCTTTCTCCGCCGTGGCCCGGGGTGTCCATGAGCCACAAGCCGGATTCCTCGCCGATCGGGAAGGCATAGTCGACCGCGCCGACAATCGGCTTGCTGCCCCACTTCTGCATCGCGCCGAGCGACTTCTCCTCGATCGTCGACAGGCCCCCGGCGATGTTGTCGCCCGTCGGCTGGCTGCCGCGGAGATCGACGCCGCACGCGAGGATG
This sequence comes from Pirellulales bacterium, assembly GCA_013360685.1. Taxonomy (GTDB): domain Bacteria; phylum Planctomycetota; class Planctomycetia; order Pirellulales; family Thermoguttaceae; genus JABWBD01. Next base: position 9,124 of record JABWBD010000149.1, on the reverse strand, counting down.
CTCTTCTCCATCCGCTCGATCATCCCCAGGAGCTTTGCGGCAACCTCGGGGGTCTTCGCCCGTGCGCGGATCAACTCCTCGCCGCCCATCATCTCGGTCACTTCGGCGCCCAAGGCGCGGCCGCCGGCCTCGATCACCCGGTCGCAGACCCAGCCGACGCAGCGGTTGTGGGCCAGCCCGCTGGTCACGTCGCTTGTGCCGCAATTGAACCCGTAGATCAGCTTGTTCAAACCAGTCCGCTCGCGCTGCTGCATATTGATCTTGCGGTTCATTTCGACCGCCAGCCGCGTGGCGACGGCCAGGGCCTCAATAGCCCCACCTTCCCGCCGGATGTTCACCACTTCCACTGGCTTGCCGCTCTTGGCGACTTCGTGGGCGATGTCGTCGGCCGTGCAGCCCTGCTCCTTGAAATGGTCGACGACAATGACCGCGCCGGCGTTGGGGTTATTGCCGTGGCCAACCAGCGTGCGGAACGTCTGGGCGAGGTCCGGGGCGATCTGGCAGCGGCCCAGGGGGTGAACAATCGGGATCGTGTTCTGGACCATGTGGGCGACCCGCTCACAGGTCGGATTGGCGTAAAGCGTGCCGCTGAGCATCAGCACGTGGTTGCGGATCCCGACCTGGCCGTCGGGGCGGGGATAACCGTAGAAGAAATCTCTCACGTCAGTTCTCCTGGTCTCGATGGTCTGCTTGGAAGCCTACTTCGCCTGCAAGTCGCCGCGTCCGCGGTTCGACTCGATGTTGTGGACGTGGACATACTCGCCGCGGCGGATGGCCTTCGACGCGCGGCCGATGCTCAGGCCGTATTTCACGATCGGTTCGCCCGCCTGGATGTCCGTGCGCGCGAACTTGTGGTTCGAAGGGATGTCGTCCAGCAACCTCACCGTCTCGGTCTCCTTCTGGCGCTCGACGGTGCACTGGACCTCGGCCCCTTTGCTGCCGGGGCCGATGAGATTGGCGACGTTGTCGCGAGGGTCGATGATCAAAGCTCGTAGCGTCATGGTTTTCTCCAGTAGGTCCCGCCTGCCGGGCGGGACCTGAGAAGTGGACAGACTATTGGTCGTTTATCGATGCTTGTTCGAAGGCATGCGTTCCCGGCTTTCCAGGTCCCGCCCGGCAGGCGGGACCTACCACGCTCGCACGCGTTTCCAGGCGAGGTGGACGCGGAAGGCTTCCGCGGCGGCCACCCCGGCCTGGGCGCCGCGTGCGCGGCATTGGCATAACATCTGTTCGGAAAGCGGCGAGAAATCGCCGTCCGCCGCACGCTCGAGTTGGCTCTTGTGGCACCGGAGCATGCGGCCTTTCAACTCAACGTAACCGCTCACGTCGATGTAAAAGCTCGGCTCGAAACCGGCCATGTTCATCGTGTCCATCCACCAGAGGGCCGGCTGGGCCTGCATCGCCGGCGACTCGGTGCGATGGCCGTTCGACGTGCAGTACCACGACGACGCTTCCGCAAGCGCGGAGGCCGCCCGGTGGTCGGAGTGGTAATCGGCGGCCGAGTGGGCCAGCACGAGCGTCGGCCGGAACCGGCGGTAGAGCTCGATGAGCACGCGCCGCTGCTCGGGCCCATCGGCCAGTTCCCCGTCGCCGAACTCGCCCCGGAACAACTCCGCGTCGAGCACCTCCGCCGCCGCGGCCATCTCCTGCCGCCGCACCTCGGCCAGGTCCGGAATCGGCACGGACGGCTGCCCCTTGTCCCCCTGGCACAGCACGCAGATTCCCACGAAGGCGCCGTCGGCCTTAGCGCGGGCGAGCGTGCCGGCGCAGAAGTACTCCGCGTCGTCCGGATGGGCGACCACCGCCAGCACGCGCTGTCCTGCAAAACTGATTCGCATCGTGTCACCGCAATCGGATATCAGGCAGGGCCGCCACGTAATCGGCCATCGTTAACGTGGCATCCGGATGCCGCCGCAGAAGCGAGGCCGGGCACGCGGACGTGACCGGACCGTGAAGCACGCGGCGGACCACGGAACTCTGCCACGGGCGGTTGCAGTAGAACCGGCACCTCCGCGAGCCCAAGATCTCCTTCATCCCGACGGTTACCGCGCGAGACGGAATGACGGACATCTCGCCGCCCACCGTGACCGAATTGATCGTCCTTGTCTCGCGGCTGAGATTCAGCACGCGGCTCGGCAGGCCGGCAAACTCGTCGACCGAGACAGCCTCGCCCGGCTCCGGGGGCTCGTTGAAGGCCATGTGCCCGTTAATGCCGATTCCGCCGAAGCAGGCATCCACCCCGCCCCGCTCGTCGATCAGCCGCTGGATGCCGCCGGGCTCCCGCGGGTCGGGAAACACGCGGTTCTCCGGGCGCGGCGCCAGGTCCGGATCGATCAGGTCGTAGAACTTGCGGTTCATGTAACCGCGGAAGCTCAACGGGTGGTCGATGTCGACCCAGCGATCCTCCGGCGCGAGATACTCGTCCATGTTGATGAGCATCGCGTCGCGGCAGTCGAATCGCCGGCGGTTGATTATCTCGGCGAGCACGGGGAACTGATCCACCGGCCCGACCGGGATGATGAGCGTCGCCCCGCGGCGTTGCTCTTTTGCCTCGTGGAAAGCCTGAAGCATGGTCTCGGCCATGTCCTGGGCGATGGAGGCCATATCGCCCAGGATTCGCACTTTCACCGGGGTGCCTTCGCCGAGACGCTCCGGGGAAACACTGAGGTAATCGGGGAGGAGTGCGGTCATGGCTGATTCCCTGCAATCAGGTTTCCATTCCGATGGAAATGTGTTTGGTTTCCAGGAACGCGTCGATCCCTTCCATGCCCAACTCGCGGCCCCAGCCGCTCTGCTTGAGCCCGCCGAAGGGGCACTGACTGGTGGCAGGCACCGTGTCGTTGATGCCGATCGTGCCGGCTTCCAGGTTCTCGGCCAGACGCCAGAGGCGCGACAAGTCGCGGGTGAACGCATACGCCGCCAGGCCGTACTCGGTAGCGTTCGCCCGAGCAACCGCTTCCTCCTCGCTTTCGAAGCGGCAGACCGGCACGACCGGGGCAAACGTCTCCTCCCGCATGCAGAGTGCGTCTTCCGGAACGTCGGCCAGGACGGTCGGTTCGAGGAAGTGCCCGTCGCTGCTGCCGGGCCATCGTTTCCCGCCACAGAGCACGCGTGCGCCCCGCAACCGTGCCTCCTCGATGTGCGTCACGGCAGTCTCCAGCGCCCGGGCATCGATCAGCGGCCCGATCTCCACGCCGTCTTCGAGCCCGTCGCCAACCTTCAACAGCTTGGACCGCTCGACAAGGGATTCCAGGAACCGCTCGTAGATCCCGGCCTGCACGTACACGCGATTGGCGGCGATGCACGACTGGCCCGTGTTGCGGAACTTGGCAATGATCGTGCCCTCAACGGCCCGGTCAAAGTCGGCGTCGTCGAACACCAGCACGGGTGCATGGCCGCCCAGTTCCAGGGAAAGCTTTGTCAGAGAACCGGCGGCGCCGGCGACAAGCTGACGGCCGACCTCCGTGGAGCCTGTGAAGGTGATCTTGCGACAGATCGGGTTCTCGAGCAACTCGGCGGCGATTTCCGACGATTTTCCCAGCACAAGCTGGAACACCCCCGGCGGCACACCTGCCTCGTCCATCGCCTCGGCCAGGATCACCGCGCTCAGCGGCGTTGCGCTGGCCGGCTTCAGGATCACCGGACATCCGGCCGCCAAGGCCGGAGCCACTTTCCGCAGGGCCAACACCAACGGGAAATTCCAAGGCGCAATTGCCCCGACCACGCCGACCGGTGTGCGGATCACCATATGTCGCTTGCCGGGTGCCTGGTAGGGCACGATGCGGCCGTACGTCCGTGCCCCTTCGGCGGCGAACCATTGGAGATGGTCGACCGAAATCGCCCACTCGCCCCGGCTCTGTGCTCGCGGTTTGCCGTTCTCCAGCGTGATCGTGCGAGTGACTTCCTCCTCGCGGCGCTCGAGGATATCGGCAACTTTGCCGAGATATTGCCCCCGCTGCTTCGCCGGCATCTTTCGCCATGCCGGCCATGCCGCCTTCGCGTCGGAGAGGGCCTGACGCACCTGGTCACGCGTCACGGTTCCAACCCGGGCAATAACCTTGCCGTTGGCAGGGTTCACTACCTCGATCGGCTCCCGCGGATCGATCCAGCGCCCATTCAGGTAAAGACCACGGATGTCAGTCATTGGTCATTCGTGCTTTATTCCTTCGGCACCTTCTTCCAGTCCTCCAAGAACATCTCGATCCCGCGATCCGTGAGGGGGTGGTCGAAGAGCTGTTTCATGACGTCGAAGAACATCGTCGAGACGTCGGCGCCGGCCAGCGCGGCTTCGAGGACATGGAGGGGGTGTCGGATGGCGGCCACGAGGATCTCGGTCTCGAAGCCGTAGTTGTCGTAGATCGTCCGGATCTGCCGGATCAGGTCCATGCCGATATGGCCCACGGCATCGAGCCGCCCGACGAAGGGGCTGATGTAAGTGGCCCCGCACTTCGCGGCCACGAGGGCCTGGAGCGGCGAAAACGTGACGGTCACGTTCGTCTTGATCCCTTCGGCCGACAACCGCTTCACGGCCTTCAGCCCCTCGCGCATGATCGGCACCTTCACCACGACGTTGTCCGCGATCGCCGCCAATTGGCGGGCCTCCGCGACGATCTCGTCGGCGTCGAGAGAGAGCGTTTCCAGGCTGACCGGCCCCGGGACCGTGCGGCAAATCTCTTCGTAAAGTTCCCGCGCCGGGCGGCCCGTCTTGGAGACGTGTGTCGGGTTGGTGGTCACCCCGTCGACAATACCCCAGCTCAATGCCTCGCGGATCTGGTCGATGTCGGCCGTGTCGAGAAACAGTTTCATCGTGCCTTGCCCTTCTTCGCGGTCTTCTGCTCGCGGGGAGTTTTCGGTTTCGGTTTTGGCGGCGGCTCGTCGGCCGTGCCCACCCACTGCGGGACGAACGTCCCTTCGGCGACCTGCCGCTCAATCGCCTTGCGGGCGTCCTCGACATGGCGGCGGGCCAAGCGCTCGGCTTCGTCCGGCCGATTCGCTTCGATCGCCGCCACGATCCCGAAATGGTCGTCGCGAACCTGCCGCGGCGGCCGGTTCGCGCGCACAAACAGCCCCAGGAGCCGGTAGCCCTCGGTCAAACGTGCCAGGAGAGGGTTCTGCGACGCCTGGACCATCCGGAAATGGAACTGCCGGTCCGATTCCGACATAGCTTCCGGCTTCCCTTGCCGGGCCAGGTCGTAGGTCCGGTTGGCCAGATCGGCCAGTTCGCGAAGGTCCGCCCGGCTCGCACGCTCGCAGCACAGCCGCGCGGCCAGCCCTTCAAACATCTCGCGGATCTCGTAGGCCGCCAGCAGGGTGCGGACATCCAACTCGCTGACGAACATGCCGAGATTGTCGACCGCCTCGACGAGCCCGCAGAATTGCAGCTCCAGAAGTGATTCCCGCACAACGCTTTGCGCCACGCCGAACCGCTGGGCCAGCTCCTGCTGGACGAGTCGCCGCCCCGGCTGAAACTCGCCGGAAAGGATGAGCTGCTGGACGGCATCGCGGACGCGGTGCCGGGCCAGCGTCGCCCCGGAGGCTTCCGAGTTGGCGGAAAGAGCGGACAAGGGCAGGCTCCTGTTATCGATTATTATCGATAAAGAACGATAATACACAACGCTGCGGCGGTGTCAAGCCCTTGGAGGATAGAACGCCACCACCTGTCGTCCATCCGTCGGAAGCTCCGGGACTGGACTGGAGCCCGCGACCTCTTTGGGAGAGGGAAAGAAGGAAAGTGGGGCGCGCCACGTCTGAAATGGGTCTTCGTAAAGTTGTCGCATTCTTCTTAGCCGCGAAGCGCCGCATGTCAATTGCCAGGAGTGTCAACCCCTGGTACGCGGTTGCCGAGTTCATCCTCCTCATATTGTTTTCTACCATCTTCTTTTCTCCGCTCCGCCTTCCTGCCGTGTAGTCCGCAATCGCCGCCTCGTAGTTCCCGTCTTCGATCTTCTGACGTCCTCGGCTGCGAAGGGCCTTGGCCCGTTTCGCGTTGAGCCACTCGGCTCGGGCAGGATCGAGTTCAACTGCCTTCGCAAGCAGCCCGATCGCGTCGTCCCAGTCGTGCCGGCTCAAGGAGTCCAGTCCGTCCTGCATGTTTGCGTCGGCCGTTTTCATCTGATGGATCGGAGCTTGCCGGCAGTGCTCCACGCGCGCGTGAGGCGACGCGTAGGGCGACCAGTGCCGTGCCGCTCGCCGCAGTGATAACGCGCAAAGGGCGGTGTCGGTGTGCGTTATCCTGCATGGCGGCTTCCGGATATCGCGCGAGGGGCAGCGGAGTTCCCGCTTCGCAACTACTTGACAGGACACGAGTTACCGGCTAGGCTGCGTGATCCGGGTGCTGATCGGAGAGAGATGGGCGAGTTCGCTCTAACCATGAATCGCGCCGTCAGGGTTGCCGAGGCGTTTGTCCAGGGCGCGAACTCGCTAGCAGATGCCCAACAGTTCTTCGAGGCACGTGATCGACTAACATCAGGAACTCGATCTTAATTCGGATGTGTTCGAGTTGGTTAAGAGTACGCTAACAGTGCTGAGTGAGCTATATCCGGAAGTGTGAGCCGAACATTTATATGGCGTCCCGTGTCAAGAGTGCGCACCCGGCACCCCATCGGGGTCAGACCGGCACTTTGCCCTTCGGAGATCCCCAGAAGCGAATGCCGCATCAAAGTGTTAAGTGCCGGTCTGATCCCGACCAGCACCGCGAACCCTCAGCGTGACCTGCGATCATCCTTCGGTTCGTGATGCCGCCAAACCCAAATCGGCCAGCGAGGCGGCCTTGCCGATCTTCAAGATCAGCCGGCGCAACTCTTCCGCTGGCAGTCGTTCCAGGCGGCGCCGGACCGCTTCCGGCACAGGGCCAAACCGGTCTTCGATCAGCGAACAGACCAGCTTGACCAGTTCCATCCGTTCTTTCTCGACTCCTATTTCGATTCCTTCTTCCATTCCTTTTTCAAAGATCGTCTGATTCATGGCACGTACCCCCGCATAGGATTCGGAATGCAGTAACCTCTCAAACTGGCGGTGTTGCTCTTCATCCAGCGGCAGATAGGCTTGCACGCAGTCACCCAGCAGGAACCGTTTCTGCTCGCTCAACGGAGCCTCTGCCAACCGCCGCAACGCCTCCGCGCCGAGCCAAGCCACCTGCTCCGGTGGGATGTTCATCAAGGCGGAAAGAGCAACGCCCAGCCAGTTGTCTCCTTGCACATATTCTACGACGTCCAGCCCCGGCAGGCCCACGTACAGGTACTGGAAGCGGTTGATTTCCAGGCCCCAGAGTTCCTCCACGTGGACGTCGACGCCGATGCCGTCCAGCCCCACCTTCAAATAGACCACGATGGGCAGCACCGGCAACTGGAGCTTGTCGCGAACGAAATGGTAGTAATAGGGCAAGCGCGGCTTGAGGCGGGTGGTGGTGCGGTCCGGGGCCTCGACCTCAATGTGGATCAGCAGGAGCGAGGCAGTCACCGGGGGTTCGGCCGGAGCGACGATTAGCACCTCCCCGAGCAGGTCAATCTCGTGCCGGGAGCCCTCGGGTGGGTCGGGAAAGAACTCCTTGTCCAGCCACTGCACCGCCGAGAGGTCCAGCCGCGCGGCCCAGTCGGCGAAGAAGAGCCGCAGGAAGTCGGCGAAGAATTCTCGGATCAGATTCTTCAAGCGTTGATCGTGGTCCATGCCGGTCAGAATGATGCACGCGCTGCTGTCAAGCGTAGAGCAGCGGCAAGCACGGGACCCTCCACGGTATCAAGGGTTTTCCTGTAGGCCTCACCAATTGGGCAGCGAACTCGGCGGTGGGTTCTGCGCCCGCGAGATCAGCGACTGCTTGTTCCCGGAAATCCCTGCTGGGCCCCTTTTGCGGTCCCGGGGTGGCAGAAATCGTGGTGACGGGGCGAGTCGCCGGAAAAAATGGCTCCTGTCATGCTAGTCCCCGATTCCGGTCTGATCCCACGGTTTCCCCCGTTTGCCTGCACGCGGATGACGGCCAAGGCTGTGCAACAGCAACTGGAGGCAATGGCCCAGCCTGGAGAGGATGGCACTCCCCCGCCTATTCCTTCCGAGCGCTCCGTGTATCGGATTTTGAATCGGTTGGGATATCGTTTGCGGCGTGTCCGCAAGACGAAACCTCAAAAAAAACGCCCGAAACCGACACCATCTTCAGCCATCTGAAACACGTTCATACCCACGCCGCCAGCGAACCGGAGACACTCCGCATTTCGCTGGACACCAAGGCCAAAGTCAAAATCGCTGAGTTCTCGCGGGGCGGTGTGTCGCGTGGCGCGGAGGTCGTGCGGGCCGCCGACCATGACATGCATCCTGATGCCATTCTCGCCCCGGCCGGGATCCTGGAGATGGAGAGCAACCAATTCAACCTGATCTTTGGCACCTCGCGCGATACCAGCGACTTCGTTGCCGATGCTTTGGAATTGTGGTGATCCAACCGTGGGGTCGCTTACCCGCACGTGCGAAAACTGCTGATCGACCTGGACAACGGCCCGGAAATCGCCAGCTCACGCACCCAGTTCATGAAGCGACTCGTGGCATTCTCCGACTGGGCGCGGTTATCCCGGAAAATCGGCAATATTGACGGAGTGTGCCAGGGACGCTTGGGGAGTTTGCTCTGACCGCGACTGCGTGCGAGAGAGCGTCAGGTTTGTGAGTAAACCCAAAAGATGATCGCAGGTGAGCTCAATCAGCTTCCGCAGCCTGTTCTTCGTAATCCTCAAGCACACGGTCGGAAAGGTACTCCAAAAACTTCTGCTCACGGATCTCCGTCACGCTTTCGTAGGCTGCGTGCGAAGACCCGTACCTCGAAAGTGTCGGGAAATTACCTTTCCAGGCCCCGCTTGCCCTTCTGACAGGTGGAAAGCGAGCGAGTTCTGCAACATACCCCTGTCGGCTGATGTGGAACTTGCGCCGACGGTCCTCAACGTAAGTCCAAGTTGGTGCGACCTATGCGACGACGCGCTGCGTCCGACTGGTTTTCGCAACACACGCGCGTTGTCGCAGAACTATACTGCGTGCGGTCAGGTTTGTCCGATCGTAAAACGGAATTCATTCCGTTCCTCTTCGAACGGATTGAAATCCGTTTTACGACAAATCCGGCCGTCGCCGGTATACCACCGACCGGCCACCT
>JABWBD010000148.1 GCA_013360685.1 Pirellulales bacterium | reverse complement strand
GATCGCCTGCTGCCGTTTCTTGTCGTCCGGCAGGCGGCCGTGCATGTGCACCAGGGCGTCGATCGCGTAGGCATGTCCCCAGTTGTTGTAGATGGCTTCGGGCTCGGCCCGCCGGAGCTTGGACACGTTTTCCAGGAGCCAAGCCTCGCCGCGCTCGAGTGCGTTGCGTTCCGGGTCGCTGTGCACGCCGACCTCGATCAGGGCGGAGATGCACATGGCGGTTACCGCAGTCCGGAAGGCGTGATGGGCCCCGGGAACGGGGGCGTAGATGTTCAGGCCCTTGGTATTGTGCGCCGACCCCCAAGACCCATCCCGGTTCTGGCGCGCGACGAGGAACTCAACCCCGCGGGCGATTGCGGACTGCAGCTTCTCGGGATCGGCGGGCGGGACCGATTCCGGCCGGGGGAGCATTTCCACCGCCGGTTCCTTCTTCGGGACGGCGCGGGCCTTCGGCTCCGCATGGGCCGGGCCGGACAGGAGCCATGCGAGGGCCAGTCCGAGCAAGGCAAAGAGCGACCACGCGGGAATACGGTAGGGAGATGTCGATCCGCCCACGTTCAATCCTTCTGCTTGGGTTCTTCGAGAAGGATCTCGTCTCCGTTGTCGAGCCCTTCGAGGATCTCGATCTTGTCGCCGGCCTGCTTGCCGACGGTGACCGGCTGCTTCTGGGGCGCCTTGCCTTGACGGACCAGGTAGACGTATCGGCTGTCCGGATCGAGCTTTTCGGCAAACACGGCGGCAACGGCGGCCACGAGGGCGCTTTTCTTAAGATAGGGGGTCGTTTTCACGGTGCAGCTCATCCCGGGAACCAGAACCTTCGCCTCGTGAGGCAGCGCGAGCTTCACCACGGCGGCGAACTGGCCGCCCAGCGGGACCGCGTCCACCACGTCGACTGTGCCACTGAGCTTGATCTCGGGATAGCCGGCCGGTTCCACGGTGGCCTTGAGGCCGGGCGTTACATAGTGCAGCGAAGCCTCCGGCACGTCGGCGCGGACGACCATCGGACGGTCCTGGACGATCGTCATGAAGGCTTTTTCACGGGTGAGATTGCCTCCCGGCCGAAGATCATCGGCCGTGGCGGTGGCCCCAGTCCACTGGCCGCGGACGTACTGGCCGTAATAGACGATGCCGTCGGCCGGCGCTTTGACGGTCATTTGTTCGCGGTCGGCCTCCAATTCCTTCAGCCGGTCCTCCGAGCGGCCCCGCTCGACTTTCATCTTTTCCAACTGGATCCGCTGCTGTTCGAGTTGGACGGGCGAAGTCGCCTGGGTCCGCTGCGTTAGCAGGGCCTGTTGTTCCGTGAGGTAGCGGCGGGAATCCTCTTCGCGGGGAAGTTCGATCTTGAGGGCCTCCTCGTGATTGACCTTAGCGTTCTCCAGGAAGAATTCCGCGCGCTCGACGGCATCCCGTTGCCGTTTCAGGATGATTTCCTCGGTTTCCTCGGTCAGGTCGTCGGCCTTGTACATCTTCTCGAGCTGCCGCAGCTCTTCCTTCTCGTACTCCAGGTTGCTCTGCGACATCTTCAGCATGAAGTCGGCGCTCTTGACCAGGAGCGGTTTGTCGATCTTGAGAAACCGCTCGAGATCCTCGTCGGCGTTCTTCTTGTTCCTCGCGGCCAATTGCAGGTCGAGCGGCGTCGAGGCTTCCAGGATTTTCAGATTCGCTTCGGCCTGCTTGAAGGAGAGTTCCGACAACAGGAGATCCTTCTTGAGGTCGGCGATCTGGTCGTCGATTTTCTCCAGATCCAGTTCAACCAGCACGTCCCCTTTGCGAACCTGGCGGCCATGTTCGACCGCTTTGACCACGGTCAATTCCTTCCACTGCTTCGGCCGCAACGCGATTTCCGTCCTGTTGGTCGGCTCGAAGACACCCTTCATGCTGACATCGATCTTGAAGGGCTGTTTGGCGACTTTGGCCGTGTTGGGCTTCTGCTCGGCCGGAGCTGCTTTGGGCTCAACCTTCGGCGCTTCGGTCTTCGGCTTCTCGGGCTCGGGTTTCGCAGGTTCCACCTTTGGTTCGGCGGCCGGTTGCTTCTCGTTCTCGGCCTTCCTGCTCTTCTTTGCCTTGGCCGGCTGCTTGCTTTCGGGTTCTTGAGATCCCTCGCCGGATTTCGCCTCTTCCTTGGGCTGCGGTTTCTTGGCGGGTCCATCGGCCGTGGCGAGGCTGGACAGGAGCAGGCTTCCCGCCATAGCGCAAAGGGAAAGGATCCGGACGAAGCGTGTCATAAGGTGTTATCCTCCAAAGTTGCAGTGCTTGTGCCGGAGCAGAGATACACCATCTCTCGGGCGGTTCGCCGGCACCTCTGTCCGAGGGCGGAATTCGCAAACATTGAGCAAACAAGGGGTTAGTTCATTTTTTCATGGATTGGAATCCAGTTCAAGCACCTCCCCACCAGATTTCGGGGAAAGGGCCGGAAAGATTGCCGTTTCATCCCAGAATACCAGGCATGGGCCGCTGGAGGGCGCGACAGAATCAGAATCAGCGAATGGGCCCCGACGCGCGGAAGCGGTCGAAGGACGACGGTTTCCAGGGCGTTTGGTGGCGGTGGAGGAACCAGCGGTCGAGAACGATGTGACGGACGAAAGACCGGTTGGCGAGAAGGCAGCGGCCGATTCGCCGCTTCAGTCCCGCCAGTGGCCAATGGCGCCGCGAGGAGTCGCTCCCACGCCGGCCAAACCGCTCGTGGAGCAATTCGCGGTAGGCTTCCAGTCGTTGGCGGCGATAGTCTCCCCGGCACTGCACAACCACTTCCGCCGCCATCAGTCCGGACTCGATGGCGGGACGAATCCCTTCGCCGCTCTGGGGATAGGCAAGACCGGCCGCATCGCCGATCAGGAGCATCCCGTCGTCCAGCAGCCTTCGCGACGAATGGTCGTAGTCGAGGTAGGCGTGCCCTCGGAATTTTTCCGATAGTCCCTGCGGTATCCTGCCCCTTTCTTGCAGGAAGCAGCAGAAATCGGCTACGTGCGCGGAAATCCGGCGGCGATCCAACCGGCCCAGGCCGATGTTGAGGTAGTTCCCTTTGCGAATGCACCAGCCGTAACCTTCGAGATCCTCGCAGAAGTAGATCTCGGGGGTTTCCGCGACGGCCCGGCACTGGGCCTGTTGCTGCGGGTCCATTTCGAACTCGATTTCCTGTGCGGCAAGAACGATTTCCGTCGAATTTTTCTCCTCTCCCAAGAGGCGGGCCACGGGGCAGAAGTGTCCACCGGCGCCGACGACCAGCGAAGTTTGGAACCGGCCGTTGACGACCCATCGGCCGCCGGCCCGCTCAATCGTGTCGAGAGGTTGGCTCAACTCGAGTGCCGCGCCGCTGCGGCGCAAGAGGTAGTCGTCGAATTCGCACCGCCGGATGCCGTAACTGACCGCGCGGTCGTACGTGGTGACAACCTGCGGTCCGCCGAGGCAACCGGTTCGAAACGAAGTGATCGGCTGGAAGACGCGGGACCGCCGGTAGTCTTCGACGTCGAGGTCGAGTTCCTCGATTACGGCCGGCGTGATCCAGCCGGCACAGACCTTATGCCGGGGAAACACCGCCTTGTCCAGCACGATCACGGCGAGACCGGCCTGGCCGAGTCTCCAGGCGCAGGTCGAACCGGCCGGCCCGCCCCCGACGATCAGCACATCGCAGGATTGCACGGATCGCCCGCCTGAGCTTGGGGTGCGGCATAGAGAAACGCCCGCGTCCACGGCAGGTCGTTCGACCGGGGACGAGCGAATACGATCTGGAACAGGTGCAACACGCCCGCGAGAAAAGAACTCCGCGACCCTGCAAGGTAGAGTCGCCACATGCGGACGAAGCGCTCGTCGAACATGTTCGCCACCGCGCCGGCCGATGCTTCAAACCGCTGGAGCCAATGTTCCAGGGTCTTGGCATAATGGAGCCGGAGGTTTTCCACGTCGAGGACGGAGAAATCGGCCGACTCGAGGAGTTGGACCATTTCGCTCAGCGCGGGCGGATAGGCGCCGGGAAAGATCCGCCGCCGGATCCAGGGATTGAGCGGCCTGCCGGCATGGATCTGGCCGATGGAATGGATCAGCCCGCGACCGTGGTTCTGGAGACAGCGGCCGATGACCCGTCCCAAATCGTCGTAATGATCGGCGCCGACGTGTTCGAGCATGCCGACGGAGACGAAGGCGTCGAACCGTCCTTGAATGTTCCGATAGTCGTCTTCGATGAACTGCACCCGCGAGTCCAATCGCTCTTGGGCGGCGCGGCGCCGAGCGTACTCGACCTGGCTATGGGAGATATTATAGGCCCTGACCGTCACCCCGTAATGCCGGGCCATGTAGCGGGCGAGTCCGCCCCAACCGCAGCCCGCTTCGACCACGGTTTCCCCCGCCTTGAGACGCAGCTTGCGGCATACGTGCTCCATTTTCGCGAGCTGCGCTTCTTCCAGGCCCGCGCCGGGAGCGGGATAGTAGGCACACGTATACTGCATCTCAGGGTCGAGCCAGAGCTCGAAGAAGTCGTCGCCGATGTCGTAATGGTGGTGGATGTTCAGGCGGGAGCCGCGGAGGCTGTTGCCTTCCAGAAGGTTCTCCGTCTTGGCCATCAGCCCGGGGGACCGCGAGCCAGGCAGGTTGCTGTAGAAGGCATCGAGGAGGTCGCCCAGACTGCCTTCGAGCTCGACCTGGCCGTTGCTGTAGGCTTCGCCGAAATTGAAGAGCGGATTGACGGCGATCTTCAGCAGCGTCGCCCGATCGTGGATGACTACCGAGACTTTGGGCGGCCCGGCCGCACTGCAAACGACGTCGCCGTCCCAAAGCACCAAAGCAACGGGCGGACTGCCAATCGCCTGGAGCATTCGCCTGGCCATCCATTTCTCGAATCGGGACGGCCTGCCGGTTCTTTCCGGCTGCACGACGATCGCGCGGGGCACTTGCGGATGTCCCGGCGCCGATGTTTCCGCTGACGACTTGCCACCCTTTTTCCCAAGATTCGACAGAGTGGATTGAGACATGGCCCACCTCAGCTCTGTGATTCGAGATCGTAAGTTCGCAAGACCTCCTTCAGCGCTCATTGTACACCCCGCCCAGAGTGCGTCCAGCCACTGCCGCACCATTCGGCAGCGGTGTTCCGCAAAGAGCGGGCCTGGGGGACCTGGTTCGCGAATCTTCCGCACATTCGAGCCGGTTTTTCTGATACGGCGTTTGCGAAGGCTGGGTAAGATTGATAGCCGGATGGATTGGTGCCGGCGAACCTGAAGATCCGGATGGCGTCCAAGGATTGTCTCTGGATGGTCGGGTCGGTATCGTGTTGTTGTCGTCCGGAGGACAAATCATGGCATCGTCGATTCAAGAAACCGCCACTCGGTTTGGGCGGCAGACCCTGGAGGGGCTGGCCGGCCAATCCGGCGAGCAGAATGTGGGGACGACTGAGCGGTTGGCCTCCGCCTTGATTGGCGGCGGATTGGTGCTGGCCGGCTTAATGCGAGGGAAGTGGGCAGGGTTGGTGATGGGAATTGGCGGCGGGGCGTTGGTCTACCGCGGTCTCACCGGCTATTGTCCGGCCTACAACGCGCTGGGAATCCGGACCAACGAACCGCGGTGCTCGCTGACTGAGGTTCCCGCCCAACATGGCCAGAAGAGGGAACTGGATGAGGATCTGAGCCGATTTAGCGACCCAGGTCTGTCCACTTGCTTCAGAGACGAAAGCCAGCAAAGGTCCAAGGATGGCGGCGTCAAACCGTGAATGCGAGGCGAATCCAAGCAGCGGCGTAGAGTTCTCCCGATGCGAGATCCGTACTCCCACCGGCGTGGATCTCGTACGGCTCTGCCGCTTCTTGATGGACCAGTTTCCACCGGACCGGCCGCTGCTGGAAACGGTCATGGAAACCGGACGAGGGTTTTCGACCTGGACGCCCTACGCGCTGTTTTGCGGCGAGAAACTTCTGGGAAACGTCTCTCTCATGCCGCTGCGGATCTGGGTGGAAGGCCGTTTTCAAGAGGTGATGGGGATTGCTTCCGTCGCCACGGATCCTACGTGTCGGCGGATGGGAGTTGCGCGCCGGCTGATGGATCACTGCCTGGCAATCACGGACCGGCAAGGCCTGGCCGGCGTCCTGTTCACAAGCCTGCCGCGCGTGTACGAACCGTTCGGCTTTTGTGCGGTCGAGCAGACCTACCGAGCGATCGCCGCCGAACGACTCCGGGTTGCCGCGTCCACACCACAGTGCGCCTGGAACGAATCGCTCAGCGGGCCCATGCTCGGACTTCTCGCGCGGATCTACCGGACGGAGTGTCCGGATTACAACGGCAAAGTCGACCGCGATGCTGCCTACTGGGAATTCTATCGAACGTTGTTGGATGCCAGCCCTCCGACCGAACTCCTGATTAGTTTCCGCGGCGGCCAACCTTCCGGATACGCGCGCTGCGAGTTGGAAAGCGACCGGATCCTGGTAACGGAGCTTTGCGCAAACCCCTCGGACGAAAACACCGCCGAGGGCCTTCTTGCCGAGATCGCCGACCGGGCCTCGCGGCGCTCCGCGGATTGGGTGACCCTGGCTCTGCCGCCGGACCATTTCGTATTCCGGTTCTTTCAGAACCGCGCGATTTTGCCGGAGAGAGAGCCCGAGGGTTTCCGCCGGGAGACATTCATGGCCCGGCCCGCCGGCGGCCACACAGGCGTTTCCCTCGCGGGGCTTCAATGGTCCCTGGCAGACAAGTTCTGACCGATGAATCTCCTCCTGGTTGGACTCCAATCTCCAGCGTCATTCTACGGTCGGCGGCAATCGAAGCCGCCGCCCGCTTGCTCCTGGGTCTTCGTTCGGCCGTTGCGGAGGCCATGCCACTTTATGCGTGCAAGCAGTGCTAGCAACACAAGATATGGTGTATCGGCGCGGCGACAGGCCCAAAATCGAGTTGTTTGCTTGACACCGGCTTTAGGTTGGCTAAACTCGCCGATGATTTGCATTTCTCCTCGCGGTGACACGAGGCGTTTAGGAGTTACAGGACGTAACGATAAGGATGTCGTGCCGGACGCGTGCTCTGTCGGGGGCATGCTGCACCGGTGAGAGAAGCCAAGGGACTGGGCGTCGGGAGAAAGGTTTCGGCTTTTCCCCACCATTGTGGCTCCCTGCGCGATCGCGCTGAGCTGCGCAGACTCTTGCGGACCCTTCTCTTCACCGCATCCACCTTATCGCCGGTTCCAGTCTCACCTTTAGAAGGGCACAGGAAGTGTCCAAGGAGAAGTGTTCATGGCTGCGAAACCGCTCATTGGGTTGAATGCCGATTACCGCTCGTCACGCAAGGATTCGCCCGCTTTTTCGTACGTTTGCGCGGGCTACTACGACGCGCTGGTGAAAGTCGGCGCGGTGCCGATCATCATCCCGCCAATGACCGACAAGGAGGATCTGGACCGAATCCTGGATCTCTTGGAGGGCGTGGTGCTGGTAGGGGGGGCCGACTTGGACCCGCGGCGCGACGGATTCATGCTTCACCCGTCGGTACGCCCGCTGGATCCGCGGCGAGAGGATTTCGACCGCACGTTGGTCAGCCGGATCGCGTTTCGTCGGATGCCGGTTTTCGGGATCGGCACAGGGATGCAACTGCTGAATGTTTCCCAGGGCGGCAATCTCTTTCTGCACATTCCGGAGGATTCCCCCAAGGCCATTCCGCACCAGGATTCCATGGACCCGGCCCACCGACACGCCTTGGAAGTGACTCCAGGCTCGCTCATGGAACGCGTGTATGGCGAGGGCGAGATTCGAGTGAACAGCATGCATCATATGGCGGTCGATGACGTAGCGCCCGGGTTTGCCGTGACGGCGCGATGCCCGGACGGGATTATCGAAGCGATCGAGAGCGTGATGGACGACTGGTTCGCCTTCGGCACCCAGTTTCATCCGGAAGCCACGTCGGCGTCCGCCCTGGATCTGCGGATTTTCGAGGAATTCGTGGTCGGGGTGACCGGCGCGGTCTGCGAAGTGCGGATGGTGGCCTAGCAGCGATTGCTGCAACTGGATACGATTCCCCGCCGCGATGGACCGCGGCGGGCAAAGGGATATCGGAATGGCATCCATCCTGCGGTTTGACTCGGCCCAGACGGTCGAAGGTCGCCGATGGGTCGTCGGGCTTCATGTCTCGTCCGACTGCCGGCGTGTTTCGTCCGCCGCCGTGGCCGCGGTGGGACGCGGACTGGACGTTCGCCTGCACATTGCCGGCGGCGTGACTGTGCCAGTCCCAGCGGAGATCGGCGGGCGATTCGACGAAGTCGCGGGCGAGATCGGGCGGGGTGACAGCCTGCCCGACCAGATGGCGGCGATCAAGAGCGGTCTGGTCGAAGTGCAGGCTGCCGCAGTCGGAGAGCTTCTCTCCAGGGCCAATTTGCCGGCCGGACGCGTGCTGGCGGTGGGGGTGCTCGATCCCAGTCTGTGGAGTACGGAGCGTGGCGGATTGCGGGACTATTGGGAACTTGGCGACGCAGCCCGCCTGGCAGAATCGACCGGCCTGAACGTTGTGGACGCCTTTGCCGCGCGTGACCTGGCCCGCGGAGGGTTGGGGGGCCCGCTGACCGCCGTGCCGGAGTGGCTCCTCTTGCGATCCGTCCAGCGGAACCAGGTGCTCGTCGATTTGGGTCGCACGACGCGATTGACGTGGCTGCCGGCTGGCACCGGAAACAGTTCCGCCGCCCGGATTATGTCGTTCGACGTGGGCCCTGGAACGGGACTCCTGGATCTCTTGACCCAGCGCCTCAGTGGTGGGAAGCAGCCATTTGATCACGGAGGGCGGCTTGGCGTTCAAGGCCGTCGGCTCACAGAACTGGTCGACTCCTGGTTGGCCAGCCCCTACTTCGAGACGCCGCTGCCCCGATGGAATCCGGGCGGGGTGGACGCGAGGGCATTCTTTCACGACGCGATGGAGAAGGCCATCGACGCCGGCTGGTCCGTCCGGGACATGCTCTGCAGCGCGGCTCACTTCCTTGCCGAGGCAACTGTGAGGACCATCCAGCGATTCCTGCCGGAAAGCTGCCTGTCTGGGCCGATCCTCGTCTGCGGAGGCGGCCAGCACAACGGTATGCTCTTGCGGGAAATCGGCGTACGGCTGCCAAGAGCCGAGCTGGTGCGGGTCAGTGAGATGGGAATTGCGAGCGAGGCACTGGATGCCGCCTCGGCCGGCATCCTTGCCCTGCTGCATTTGGATCAGGTGCCGGCGAACCCTCCCTCGGTCACGGGGACCGACTTGTGCCGCGTTTTGGGCAGACTGACGCCCGGATCGCCCCAAAACTGGCAACGCCTGCTCAACGACTTGACAGGCTCGACGCCGGCCGTGCGGCCGTTGCGGAGCGCATTGTGATGCGAGCGGCCGGGGGAACAGGATCGTGGAATGGTGATGAGGTTATGAGGTTATGAGGTGATGGGGCGGTGGAGTGATGGCACTGCTCACCACGGTATTCATCCACGCGTGGCCTGGGCAATCAGCCCGTGGAGTTGAAAAACAAGATAATCTGGGGATTGTGGGCGGCAATTGCCGATGAGTAAATCTGCCTGGGCCGGACTCCCGGGTCACGGGCTGTCAATGGAGTGCTCCCGACGTCGTTTGCAGGAAGCAATCGTCCTTGAGTGGCTCCCTGAGCTTACCCTCCTTGCGACCTGAACGTTGGAGAGCACCCGATGAGTGCTTCAACTCCCGCCTATATCTTATTTTCCGACGCAGTCGACGGCCCTGGCGATGGCCGGTGGCGATTTGTCCTGCGTTCTACCGGCGGGGTCGAGCAAGTCGAGGCCGACGAGCTTGAGCCGGGGGTGTGCGGCGAACGACTGGAATTGCTGGCGGTCGTGCGCGGCCTGGAGGCACTGGACCAACCCTCTCGCGTCACACTTGTGACTTCCAGTGCGTACGTCCGCGAAGGGATCCGGCATGGGTTGGTCGAATGGCGAAAGAACGGGTGGTGCTGGGAGTTCTTCGGGCAAATGGTCCCAGTGAAGAACCGCGATTTGTGGAGAAGGGTGGACCGGGCGTTGGCTTTCCACAGCGTGGAATGCCGCGGGCGAAATTGGCGATTTGACCCACCCCACTTGACCAAGCCTGTCGCGGAGGCGGCACCCGAGGACCGCGACGAAGTCGCAAATCCCGCTCTAGCACCATCGTGTCCGGACGGCGGTTTTTCGCCCGCATATCCTCAGAACTGGCGGCAGCGTATTCTCCAGCAGTGGAGAAAGTGGAGGCGTCGGGTCGGGGACAGCCTGTCGGGCCTGGCAGCGTGTCCGCGCTTTGGGTAAGCTGTTTTGGTTGGAGAGAATATGGGATCGGCCGGCGGCGCACTGGCGGTCGGTTCGTGAAGGAAGGTCGTCGGCAAGGGCGGCGAACGAAAGTGGTAAGTCGGGTTAGCATTCTGGACCGCATGGAGGTTATGCGTGCGTACGACTGTGGAGTTGGACAAGGTTTGGCAATTGGTGGAAGGACGACACGAGAACCCCTTTGAACTGCTCGGCCCCCATGAAGTCGTTGAGGGAAGCCGCCGGGCCTTGGCGGTGCGGGCGTTTCTGCCCCACTCCTCTCAGGCATGGGTAGTCGACCCCGCGCATCAGAACAGCACTCGGCCGATGCGGCGGATCCATCCCGCGGGCCTCTTTGAGGCGATCTGCCCGGTAGAGGTGGAGAACGGGAAGCCGCGATACCTCCTAGAGGTATCCAAAGAGGGGGGGAAGAGGGAGATCATGCACGACCCGTATTCATTCCCGCATCTGCTGACCGATTACGACCTGCACCTGTTAAACGAGGGGCGGCATTGGCAGTTGTATAACAGGCTGGGGGCCCAGATTCGGACGATCGACGGGGTCGAGGGGGTGAACTTTGCGGTCTGGGCGCCCAACGCCACGAGCGTGAGCATCGTGGGCGATTTCAACGCCTGGGACGGCCGTCGGCACCCGATGCGCAAGCATATCCCCAGCGGGTTTTGGGAACTGTTCATCCCAGGGCTAGGCGAAGGCGCACTCTACAAGTACCAGATCCGGCACTTCGACCACGTTTTTGAGAAGTCCGATCCGTTCGGCTTCGCCGCCGAAGTGCCCCCGCGGACCGCATCCAAAGTGGCAAACCTCAGCCGGCACCGGTGGCGGGACCAGGAGTGGATGGCCCGCCGCCGCGACACGGACTGGCTCCATCAGCCGCTGTCGTTTTACGAAGTGCACTTGGGAAGCTGGCGGAGGCCGGGAGACGATCCCGGGCGGTGGCTCGGCTACCGCGAGCTGGCCCACCAGTTGGTCGACTATGTCAAGGAGATGGGCTACACGCACATCGAGCTGCTGCCGATCGCCGAGCATCCCCTTTCCGCGAGTTGGGGCTATCAGATCGTGGGCTACTACGCGGTCACTTCCCGCTACGGATCGCCCGAAGATTTCATGTACTTCGTCGACCTCTGCCACCAGAACGGCATCGGCGTGGTTCTCGACTGGGTGCCCGCCCACTTCCCTCGCGATGGCCATGGGCTGCGGCGCTTCGACGGCACCGCGTTGTACGAGCATGCCGACCCGCGCCAGGGCGAACACCGCGACTGGGGCACGCAGATCTTCAACTACGGCCGCCACGAGGTCCGAAACTACTTGATCTCCAATGCCCTGTTTTGGATGGACAAATACCACATCGACGGCATCCGCGTCGATGCCGTAGCCTCGATGCTCTACCTGGACTACAGCCGGCACGACGGCGACTGGGTCCCCAACGAATACGGCGGGAGGGAGAACCTGTCGGCCATCGGATTCCTGAAGCAGCTCAACGAGCAGGCCCATCTCCAGTATCCGGGCGTGCTGACGATTGCCGAGGAATCGACCGCGTGGGCCGGCGTGTCGCGCCCGACGTACCTGGGCGGGCTTGGTTTCAGCCTCAAGTGGAACATGGGCTGGATGAACGACACGCTCCGCTACATGCGCAAAAGCCCGATCCACCGCAAGTACCATCACGACGAGTTGACCTTCAGCCTGATCTACGCCTTTCACGAGAACTTCGTCCTGCCGCTCTCGCACGACGAAGTGGTCCACGGCAAGGGTTCGCTCCTGGACCAGGCGCCGGGCGACCTTTGGCAGAAGTTCGCGAATCTGCGGCTCTTGTACAGCTACATGTGGACCCATCCCGGCAAGAAGCTCCTGTTCATGGGAAGCGAATGGGGCCAGTGGAACGAATGGGATTTCGACCGCAGTCTGCAATGGGATCTGTTGCAGTGGGACTCGCATATCGGACTGCGCAAGTGCGTGGCCGACCTGAACCACCTTTACCGCAAAGAAAAAGCCCTGCACGAGTTGGACTTCGAGGGGGCCGGGTTCCAGTGGATCGACTGCCACAACCACGAACAGAGCACGTTCAGCTACATCCGCTCTGCAAAGGATCCGCGCGACTTCATCGTGGTCTGCTCGAACTTCACGCCGGTGCCCCGGATGGACCACCGGCTGGGCGTGCCGGAGCTATGCTGGTACGAGGAGATCTTCAACAGCGACTCGTCGTATTACGGCGGCAGCAATATCGGCAATGGCCCAGGGATCATGGCCGATGGCCTCTCGAGCCACGGCCGGCCGGCCTCGATCCTCGTCGATCTGCCGCCGCTGGCAACCGTGGTGCTCAAACCGCGACGCTAAGTGAATCCGCATGACCCGTGTGCCGGAGGGCGGCAATCCGAAGCGGTTGCCGCCCTCCGCAGCGCCGACGGGTCCGTTGCGAAATTCCCACCAATCGACGCCCCCAATCCACTCACTCATCCTGCCTTCTTCTCCCTCCCTCCGCATCCTCGCCCATTTGCCTTGCTAAAAGAACTGACCTTGAATTCTTTAGCGAGGTTCTTTACCATCCCCCCGCTTTTCCAGGGCGTGGCGCTCCCGTCTTGTCTTTCTACCGGCAGAACGGACGATCCGAGCAATGCGAGTGAAATGTTCCCGTCGAACGACGATCCTCCGGTTGCCGTGGATCGGCAAGGGCCTGCTCGGCGTTTTCTTGGGCTTTCTCATTGCCGGCGCGGCCCGTTGCCAATCGACGGCCGAATTCCAGGTGTACCCTCTCCGGCACAAAGCGGCCCCGGAAGTCGAGAAGCTACTCCGGCAGATGCTGCCCGATCAGGCGGCCCAGGTCGTCTCGGACGCTCAACGGAACCAAATCCTGCTCCGCGGGGCGGAAGACGTACAGCAGATTGCCCGCCAGTTGATCGAGTCGGTGGACCGGCCGGAGGCGGTTCGGCCGGCGTCCAAGCCGGTAGTCAAAGCCTATCCGATCGATCCCGCGCGCCTGAATGAAACCGCCAACTCGTTGCGTGCCCGTTATGGCGGACACGAAGGGGTCCGGATTGCCGGGGATGAGAGCACGTCGAAGCTTCTCATTCTGGCGCCACCGGAGGTCCACGAGGCGATCGACCGCCAACTGTCTGGCATAGTTCCGCCGCCGGCGAAGCCGGAGAGAGCGGTGCTGACCGAGCCGGTCGGCCGGCCGAAACAGCAGTTCGTGCCGGTGATCCACAGTCGGCCGGACGAGGTGGAGGCACGGCTGTTGAGGGTCCTTGGTTCGAGGCTCTCCCGACTACCACAGCAACAGCCGGGGCAGGCACCGTACCTGTATTCCGACGCGCAAGGCCGCCGCGCGGAACTCCGCGCCGACATGGCTGCCAACGGCGTGCACGTGATCGGCCCGGAGGCGATCGTCGATCAATTGTCGCGTCTGATCTACGTGCTGGACAATCCGAGCGCCCCCGGCGGCGAGTCGCTGTCGGTCGTTCCGCTTCCAAGTGTCGGACCCATCCGACAGGCTATCGGCAGTCGCCGCAACAACCCCGGCCGCAGTCCCGGCCAGCCGATCCCCTTCGACGGCCCGGGCGGGGTCGTGCCGATTCCCACGCATCCGGGACCCGAGAAGTCGAGCAGCCGCACGTCCCACGTGGGCGCCGACCTGGTCGCCCACCTCTTCCAGCCGGTCGAGGCCCCGGCCGCCGGCGCCAAGGAAGAGCCGAAGGTGATGGCCGTCGAGCCCATCTCGCCGGCCGAGGAGCAGGAGATTCAACAGCGGCTCGAGCGACTGCGCGAACTGGGACAGGACGTCCAGGTCGAGACCCTCCCCGACCTGGACGTGCTCATCCTTCGCGGCCGGCAACGGGATGTCGAAGAGATGCGGAGGATCATTGAGGAAATCGAACGCCTCAGCGCGGAAGCGGAGCCGACGATCGACATCTACTACCTCAAGCAGGTCGGCGGCGAGGCGGTTGCCGATATCGTCGATCAGGTGAAACAGGTCCTGTTGGGCGGCCGCCAGGGACGAGTCGACCTTGTGCCCCTGGTCAAGCCGAACGCGCTGCTCCTGATCGGCTGGGGGGAGGCGCTGAAGGTGGCCAAGGAGTTGATTGAGAAGCTCGACCGACCGGTCCTGCCGGGCTCGCAGCTTCGCGTTTTTCGGCTCAAGCACACACCGGCGACGGCGGCGGAGACGACGGTGCAGGAGTTTTTCGCGAACCGGCGCGGCCTGGGCGCCAATGTCCAGGTGATGGCGGATGTCCGCACGAATTCGCTCATCGTTCAAGCGTCGCCTCGCGACCTGGAAGAGGTCGCCCTGCTGGTCCGGCGGATCGACGTCGGCCAGAGCGAGGCCGTCAACCAGGTCCGGGTCTTCACCTTGGAGAACTCCCTGGCCGCCGACCTGGCCGACACGCTCCAGGATGCCATCCGCGGCCAGCGGACCGGGGCGGCGACCGGTCAGAAATCGGCCGTCCTGGAATTGCTCACGGTCGACGCGCAAGGCGCGAAGCTCCTGAAGTCGGGGATCCTCAACGACGTGAGCATCACGCCCGACGTGCGGATGAACACCCTGATTGTCTCTGCTCCGGCTGAGAGCATGGACCTGATCGCGGCCCTGATCCAACAACTCGACTCGCCGACCTCCGTCGCCCAGATCAAGGTCTTCAGCGTCGTCAACGGCGATGCGAGTTCGATGATCCTCATGCTGCGCTCGCTGTTGCCCGCACAGATTGGGGCGGCCGGGCAGCTCCGCCTCCCGGCGGCCGAAGGGGAATCGTCGCTCACGCCGCTGCGTTTCTCCGTCGATCCCCGGACCAACAGCATCATCGCGGTCGGGTCCACGGGCGACCTGGCCATCATCGAAGCGCTCCTGCTGAGGCTGGACGAGCGGGACGTTGAGCAGCGCCGCAACACGGTCTTCCGCCTCCGCAACGCTCCGGCCATCGACGTCGCCACCGCCGTCAACGAATTCCTGAGGAGCGAACGGCAATTGCTCCTGGCCGCGCCCGGCACACTCAGCCCCTTCCAGCAGATCGAGAGCGAGGTGGTCGTCGTCCCCGAGCCGGTGAGCAACGCTCTGATCATCAGCGCCACGCCGCGTTTCTACGACGAAATCATGAAACTGGTCGAAGACCTCGACGCGCAGCCGCCGCAGGTGCTGATCCAGGTGCTCATCGCCGCCGTGGAACTCGACAATTTCAGCGAGTTCGGCGTGGAATTGGGCCTGCAGGACTCGCTCCTGTTCGACCGCAGCCTGCTGGGAAACCTGCTCACCACGACGAATACGACGCAGCAATCCACGTCGTCCGGTGTGGTTACCAACACGCAGCAGACGATCCGGTCGGCGACGCTCGAGCCCGGCTTCGACTTCAACAACCAACCGCTGGGCAACAGCGGCAGCGACAAGTCGCTGGCCAGATCGAGCAAGGTCGGCGGCCAGGGGCTGACCTCGTTCAGCCTGGGGCGGACGAGCGAACTGGGCTACGGCGGCCTGGTGTTGTCGGCATCGAGCGAGAGCGTGAGCGTCCTGATCCGGGCGCTCCAGCAATGCCGGCGCGTCGAGGTGCTCGCCCGGCCGCAGGTGATGACGCTCGACAACCAGCCGGCCTTCATCCAGGTCGGCCAGCGCGTGCCGCGAATCACCGGTTCCGCGGTGAACCAGGTGGGCCAGGTGAACTCGATCTCGCTGGAGAACGTCGGATTGATTCTGGGCGTCACGCCGCGCGTCAGTCCCGGCGGGGTCGTGGTGATGGAGATCGACGCCGAGCGTTCGGAGCTCGGCCCGGTTTCCGAGGGCATCCCCGTGGCCGTCAGCGAGGGGGAGGTCATCCGATCGCCGACCGTGGACCTGGCGATGGCGCAGACCACCGTCAGCGCCAACGACGGCGAGACCGTGGTCCTCGGCGGCCTGATCAACAAGCGGTCGTCGACGACGCGCCGGCGCGTGCCCTTGCTGGCGGAGATCCCCGTTCTCGGCAACATCTTCAAGTACGACACCGACGACGTCCGCCGCCAGGAACTCCTCATCATTCTCACACCCCACGTAGTCCACACCGAGGCGGACGCCGAGAAATTCAAGCGGCTGGAAGCGGCGCGGATGCACTGGTGCCTGGCGGACGTTCACGAGATCCACGGGCCGACCGGGCTGTGCAACGATTTCGAGTGTCCCATTTGCCAGGGCAAGACCAAGGTGATCTATCCCGACGCCGATCCTCGGGGCATGCTGCCCGGCGAGATGCCGGCCGGCAAGGTTACTCCGCCGGAGCTGAAACTGACGCCGCCGCTGGAAGCGATCCCGGCGCCGGCGCCCGCCGAGCCGCTCGAGCCCGGCGCCTTCCAGGTGCCATCGGGAGGCCCGGCGGCTCCCGGCGAGGACGTGCGGTTGGATTCGGGAAAGGGAAGCCAAGGAGAACGCAAGGGATGATGCTGCTCTCCAGAAGAACCGGGTTTTCTTGGCTCGCCGTCTTGATCGTCGTCGCGCTGGGCGGCTGTACGCAGTTGGACCTTTCCAAAGGACTCGCGCTGCCGAAGTCCAAACCGAAACCCAAGATGCCCGAGCGCATGGTGGACGCCTGGACGGATACCGTGCTTCACCAGAACGGGCAACGGGGCGTCCGCGGTTTCGGCGGACGCGTGATGTTCTACGCCAAGGGGAGCGATGAGCCGGTGGCGGTGGACGGCACGTTCACCGTGTACGCCTTCGACGACTCGCGGACCAAACCCGACCCCGAATCCGATCCGGAGCACCAGTCGCCCGACAAGAAATACGTGTTTCATCGGGACCAACTGAGCGAGCACTACAGCAAATCGGAACTCGGCCACTCGTACAGTTTCTGGATCCCGTGGGACGAGGTCGGCGGCGAGGAAAAACGGATCACGCTGGTCAGCCGCTTCATCGACGCCACCGGCCCGGTGGTCATGTCCAAACCGTGCCACCAAACCTTGCCCGGCATCCAGCCGAAATCCAAGAAAGACAATCTCGCTGCCTCCGCGAAACAGCCTGCGGCCGACGCCACGACGGCCGA
>JABWBD010000551.1 GCA_013360685.1 Pirellulales bacterium | reverse complement strand
CTTCCATTTGGCGGGACTCTCCACAATCACTGGCAGTGAGGAACGCCGCCCGGTCTCCAGTGCGCCACTGCTTGGAGTTGTGGGGAACTCCATCCCGGTGGAAGACGCATCCAACTCCGAGCAGTGCCACACAACCTGGTTCTCCCTTCCGGACCACACCACACCCATTCAGAATCGGTCCTTGAGCAATTTGCCGTCGGCACGGTGCCCCAACTGCTGAAAGACCTCCACCGAGATGGTTTCGGACACGAACCGCATCGACCCGTCCCCGAAAAGGAATTGCGCCCCGCCCGGATGCCATGAGGAAAACCCGCCGACCTCGAGAACCGGGTCGGTCTTCTTCCCGTCCGGCCCCACTTCGTCTCTCGTTTCTTCTTCCGCGGCCTGGCCATAGAGAACCGGTCCGGTCGCGTTGACCAGCGAACCGGTGTTGCGGAGCGTGGCTCGCGTGCCGGACATCCACCCCAGGTCGTCCTGGCTGACCACCTTCTCGCCGACAAAGAGCGTGTGGGTGCGCCCGTCCGGGATCTCTTCGGAGCTGACGGCGCTGTTGAGATAGAACACACCGTGGTTGTCCGCGGCGATCGGGGCCTCCACGTCGTGGTGGCAGCCGGCGTAGTTGGCCGGCGCGACTCCTTGAATGCCGTCGCCCGGGTCCGACGGACACAAGAGCGTGCTGATCCGAATCTTCCGCACGGGAGTGTTCTCCTTGGAGTACACGCTCTTGGAAAAGTCGACGTGCCGGAACGTAACGTTCTCTTCGATGTACGGGAGCACCTGAACAAGCCAGCCCATGTGGTGGCCGATCGGTTCATTGCGGATCGGTCCGGTCGGGTTGATTGTACCCGGCGGCAGGACACCGTAGGCGGATTCATAGTTTTGCAGGGCAATGCCCAACTGGACCAGGTTGTTGCTGCACTGGATCCGCCGCGCGGCCTCCCGCGCCGCCTGCACGGCGGGCAACAATAGCGCGATGAGGATGCCGATGATCGCAATGACGACCAACAACTCGACCAACGTAAAACCGGCGGTTGACTGCTTCTTCATGGCTCTTGTTCTCACTGCGGAATGCGGAGGACCGCGTCGCGCGTCCGGCGGGCACGGTCTTGAGGATCGTCCGGGTAGTCGGCCTGGACGCGGATTTGCCGCTGGGCAGGCTGGTCGGCGAGCGTCGCGACTTGAATGGTGACTTTTCCACTCCAGCGGCCGCCGAACACCTCGGCGGGAACGATCCAAGTCTCGCCCTGGTATTTTGGATCGTCGTGGAGCCGAGCGGCGGCACGCTCCAGCCCCGATTCCGCCAGCCACGCGGCCTGGGTCTGCCAAGTCTGGGTGCGCCAGGCCTGGCGCTCGGCCGCGGCCAGCCGCACAATCGATACCAGCACGGCGAAGGCAACCAGGAGGGCCACCAGAACGATCACGAGCACGGCGCCGCGGGGCCGGCATCGACCGGCGGGCGCCGTCCTGCAGTTGCTACCGGCAACATCGGCGCGCCATACGCGCAGGTTTGCAGCGTCGAATTGATTCGACCCGCGTGGAATGAATTCCACCCTACTTTGGTTGCGGCCGCTCTTCGTCATGGCTCGGCCCCAGTCTTGTTTGGAGTCGAAAAGCGGTGGTTCATGCCGAGCCAGGCTTCGATGCGGATCGCCCTGCCGCCGTCGCGAGCATGGGGCCGAGGGAAAAGCCGCAAGGCCGCAATCGCTTGCCCATCGGACGGCGGCTCGATTGCCAGGTCGGTCTCCTCCGGCAGCATGAAAGCCTCGCGTTTGCGGATCTGGCCGGCGATGGATTCCTCGCGAAGCAGCCGGTCGATCTCCAGGGCGTACCGCACTCGGCGGTCGGGGCCGAGCTGGAACTGCCACTGCGGCCCGCCGACCGGCTGGTCTTGGCCGACTGCCGTGAGCCGGCTGGCGGCGTGGGCGTCGGAGCGGAATTGCCGCGCAAGGTGGCTCACCGCGGCTCGCGTCTGGAGCCGCTGCCGCGCCACCGCCTCCGCGCGCAGCACCGTGTGAAGCATGGCCACCGCCACGCCGACCACGGCCGAACCCACGGCCATCACCGCGAGCAATTCGACCAGGGTCACCGCGCGGCGGCTTGCGCCGGTCCGAGGGATTGCCTTGAGCGATCTCATGGGCGGCTCGCCTCCTCTCGACGTGCGGCGCGGTACCGCAACGCGACCAACCGCACTTGCTGCGACGGTTTGCCTCGCGACGGTTCCCAGCGGACCTCGACGGTGATCTGCTTCGCCGACGGTTCTGCGTCCGACGGCTGTACTCGGACCATCATAGCGTTTCCCGGAAGCGCCTCCTTGCCCTCCCGGGATAGGGCAGCCTTATCCGTGGCCTCGGGGGCCAGTTCTTCCCACCGGCGGGCAAATACCCGCTCCATGGCATTCGCCGCCTCCTCCAGGGCGATCTGGCGCAGTGCGGCGGCCTTACGCTGGTTTGCCGAGGCCCCGACCAGCTCGAGGCAGAGCGTCGTCAGGGCCGCCAACAACAGGCAGCTCACCAGCGCTTCCAGCAGCGAGAAACCACGGCGTGAGTTCATCAGGTCAGGTTCTGAATCAAGCTGACTAACGGAAGGAAATAACCGATGACATAGAGCGCGACGACAAGCCCCAGGCTTACGATCACCGCGGGAAAGAGGACCTGGAGCCAGACCAGGGCCCGATATCCCCAGCGGCGGCGATTGCTGTCGGCCAGTTCCCGCAGGGCCCAAGGAAGATTGCCGGCGCGGTGGGCCGCGCGGAGCACCGACAATTCCGGCTCGCGGATCAATGCGTGCCGCCAGAGGCTCTCCACCCAGTCGGCCCCGGATTCCAGATCGCGGACGACGCGCCACAGCCGCACCCGCACCGACGCGGCCGGAAACGAACGGGCCAGGCTTGCCACTCCGTCGGGCATGGGCCGACGTCGCTCGGCCACGAGGCTCAACGCCTCGAGCACGGCCGCCGTGTCCATCCGCCGGCTTAGCCAATCGGTGCCCGGCAGGCGCCAGGGAAACCAGCCGACGTAGCGCAACAGGGAGTAGCCGGCCGTCACGAAAAGAACGAGGATGATCGGGAAGAAAAGGAACCAGTAGACCGTGAGGGCATAAGAGGCGCTGATGACCACCTGGGTTGCCGCCGGCAACTCGGCACCGAAGTCCGCGAAGATCTTCTCCATCGCCGGGGTGATTTTCAGCATCATGAACGTGGTGATCGACACGAAGAAGCAGAACAGCGCGGCCAGATAGACGGTCCGCGTGAGAATATGGTTCCACATCGCGTCGCCCGAGCGGCGCGTCGTCAGGGCGGCATGCAGCCCCGCGGCAAGCGCCCCCGCTTCGTACCCCGTGCGGATCAGGGGCAGGGCCTCGCGCGGCACCACGCCCCGGCACCGCGC
>JABWBD010000147.1 GCA_013360685.1 Pirellulales bacterium | reverse complement strand
CGGCGGCTGGTGCTACTACGATTTCAACGCCCATACGCAGAAGCCCAGCGGTTCGTCCATCCCGTTCGTCTCCGCGACCGTGCTGGTGGCCTTGAAAGAAGCCGAGAAGATCGGCATCGACGTCCCCGACCGCCTGGTCCAGCGCGCCGTCGATTCCATCCACCGCCAGCGAAAACCCGACTTCAGCTATCTCTACGGCGAGTATTTCCGCTGGCAGCCCATGTACTCGATCAACCGTCCCGGCGGCAGCTTGGGCCGTTCGCAGGCATGCAACTTCGCCACGCGGATCTGGGGCGACGAGGCGGTGACGGACGACGTCCTCATCACCTGGCTCGATCGGCTCTTCGCGAGGAACCTCTGGCTCGACATCGCCCGCAAGCGGCCGGTGCCCCACGAATCCTGGTTCGCCGTCGCCGCCTATTTCTTCTACTACGGCCACTACTACGCGGCCCGCTGCATCGAACTGCTCGAGCCCGGCCAACAGCAGCGATACCAGGATCTTCTCACCGCCGTTCTCCTCCCCTTGCAGGAGAAGGACGGCTCCTGGTGGGACTTCCCGTTCTACGACTATCACCAGCAGTACGGCACGGCCTTCGCCCTCATGGCCCTGGTCCGCTGCCGCCACGCCAAGAGCCCCTGACTCAGTTCCCCTCTCCCGCTTCGGGAGATGGGCAGGGGGTGAGGGCCGTCGAAGTTCTGCCAGGGCCTCTCATCCACTCATCCGAGTCCTCTCATCCACTCATCCCTTATCCCCGTCCACTTCTCTCCCCAAACGAATCGATCTCCAATTCGACGAGCCGTCGGACCACTTCCCTTGGCGTCTGCGGCCGGTGGAGCGGGTGCTTCGAGAGCATGGCCCGGACGAGTTCTGCCACTTCAGCCGGCACGCCCGGCGCCATCTTGCGGAGCGAAGGGGGCCGGGCCCGCTTGTGCTGCTCGACGAGTTCCGCCACCGTGTCCGCCTCGAACGGCAGTCGGCCGGTGAGGATCTGAAAGAGCACGACACCCAGGCTATACAGATCGCTGCGGATGTCCGCTGCCAACGCTGAAGTGAGCAACTCCGGTGCGATGTAGCTGCACGTTCCAACGAGGCAGCGGTCGGCAACGAAACCGGTCTCATCGGGTCGGCGCGCGAAGCCCAGGTCCAAGAGCGTCACATGCCCCAAGGGTGCCACGAGGATATTCGCCGGCTTCACGTCGCCGTGCATCCAGCCGGCGTCGTGCAGGGCCGCCAGCGCCTCTGCCGCCTGGCGGACCACCCAGAGCGCCCCCGGCACATCCAGTGGCTCTCCCGCAGCCAGACTCTCGCTCAGCGTCTGGCCCTCCAGCCACGGCATGACGACGTAGTAAGGCGGACTGGTCACGTGCGCCGCAAGGATGGGAATCAGGTGGGGATGGGCCACCGTCCGGCCCACCTGCGCCTCACGGCGGATCAGGGCCACGGCCCGGGGATCCTCCAGGACCTCTTCTCGGAGCATCTTCAGACAGTACGCGGCCGAGCGCTGGGACAGTGCTCCCACGGGCCGTGCCTGGTAGACGCGCGCGAGCGGTCCTTCGGCGGCCAGGCGGACCAATTCCCACGTGCCGGCACGGACCAGTTCCTGCCCTTGATCGGTCGGGCCCGCGGGCACGGCCGGACCGGTGCGTTGCACGTCAAGTCGGGTCATTCGTTCTAGCGCGGGAAGAGAATTGCGCGAAAGGGTCTCTATTCAGGATCGACCGGACCGGTCGAAGGAGTTGAGCGTGTTTGAGATGCCGAACACACACCTTCGACCCCGGTCGCACGCCCACGAGCCTGCGGCGGTTCGAGCGCCATCCCGACTGGCGGCTTCCCCCGCTGGTGGCAAAGTACCCGCGGCTTTCGGCCGACCGGGATACCGCCGAAGAGCACCATCTCGAATGGATCACGCCCAGCCATTCGCTCTTCGAGGCGGTGCGGCGGCACACGTGGCAGGCGGCTCAGGAAGAATTGGGCAAAGGGGCCTGCTTTCACTCGCTAGCGCACGATGCGCCGGCGCGGATCGATCTCTACCGTGCCCGCGTCGTTGACGGGCTGGGCCATATCGTCCACGAACGGTTATTCGCCGTGGAACTGGCCGAGGGCCGCGAACCCCTCTTGCGGGAGCCGGCACTGTTGGGTAACTTCACGGGTGCCGAAGCACCCGAGCCGTTGCCGGCTGTCGGCCATTTGCCGGAAGCCGCGTCCTGGTTGCAGGACCATGCCCTGCACCCATTCTCGAGGAAGTTCGCCAGGAACGGCAGGCCGAAGTCGAGCATGTCGCCGAGCACGTGGAGTTGTCGCTGACGGAACTGCTGGCGCGGGCCGATGAGGAGTTCGGCCGGGCCGCCGCCGAGGTGGAGAGCAAGACGCAGGGGGCGGAGGGCCGCCTGGCGCAGGCCGAGACCCGGCACGCGGAGTTGCTCGCCAGGCGCGAGCGCCGCCGGCGGGAGCTTCAGCAGGAGCGGTCCCTCACGCTTCAGGACGTGGGGCGAATGACGAGCGTCCTGGTCTTGCCGCACCCCGACCGAGAGGCCGCGGAAGTGCGGCGGTTGCGGCAGAACCTGGAAACCGAAGCCACTGCCATGCAGGTCGTCATCGGACACGAGCGCTCGTTGGGACGCGAGGTTTACGACGTCCACGAGAAGAACCTGGGCTACGACGTCGTGAGCCTCGACCTCAAGTCGGGCGACTTGCGGCTGATCGAGGTGAAGGGAATCGGCGAGACCGAGGGCAGTGTCATGCTCACGCCCAACGAGCTTCGCGTGGCCCAGGATCGGCGGGATTGTTACTGGCTGTACGTCGTCACGCACTGCGGCACCCGGCCGCAACTCCGCGAGCCGATTCGAGACCCAGCCCGGTTTCCGTGGCATGAAGTCAGAAAGGTGGCCCATTATCACCTGAGCATTGGCGAACTGACGGGAGGACGATGATGGCTAAGAAAAAGCCCAATCGACGGCAGCTTGCACAGCGTCCGAAAGGCAAGACGTTGGCTGTGCCGCCGGTATCGCCAAGACTGCTGGCGGACATTCGCCAGTTGATCGACGATTCGCGGCAAGCGGTCGCTCAGACAGTCAACACGGTGCTAATCTGGCTTTATTGGAACATCGGCAAACGAATTCGTCAGGACGTGCTCAAGCACAAGCGGGCGGACTATGGGGAAGAGATTCTTTCGACACTGTCGAAAGAATTGATGGCCCTTTACGGCAAGGGGTTTTCCGTCCCCAACCTGTCGCGAATGATGCGCTTCGCCGAGGTCTTCAGCGATGAGCGAATTGTCTCGGCGCTGATGAGACAATTGTCGTGGAGCCACTTTGTCCTCATTCTGCCGCTCGACGACCCGCTCCAACGCGACTTCTACGCCGAGATGTGTCGCATCGAGCGCTGGAGCGTCCGAACGCTCCAGCAGAAGATCAACGGCATGCTCTTCGAGCGGACCGCCCTGTCGAAAAAGCCGGCCAAGCTCGCCCGCCAGGAGTTGGCTGCCCTGCGGGAGGAAGACCGCCTGACGCCGGACCTCGTCTTTCGCGATCCCTACTTCCTCGATTTCCTCGGGCTGAAGGACACCTACGCCGAGAAGGACTTGGAAACCGCCGTCCTGCGGGAGTTGGAGGCGTTCATCCTGGAGTTGGGCGCGGGCTTTGCCTTTGTCGCCCGGCAGAAGCGGATCACGATCGGCGGCCAGGATTATTACCTCGATCTCTTGTTCTACCACCGCGGGCTGCGCCGGCTGGTGGCCATCGGCCTGAAGCTTGGGCAGTTCCAGGCGGCCCACAAGGGAGAGATGGAGCTTTACCTGCGGTGGTTGGAACGGCACGAGCAACAGCCCGGCGAAGAGTCGCCGTTGGGCCTGATCCTGTGCGCGGGCAAGTCGGACGAACACATCGAGCTGTTGCGTCTCGACGAGAGCGGCATTCGCGTTTCCGCCTACATGACCGAGCTGCCGCCGCGCAAGCTGTTGGAAAAGAAACTCCACGACGCCGTCCGCGCGGCGCGTGCGCGTCTGAAGGCGCGAGAAAGGAACGACGGAAAGCCATGATTTCCAAGGAATGCAAACGGCTGGCGGAGGTCGATTTCCCGATTGCCAGGGTGTCCCTTTTCGCTCGGGCAGAGAAGGACTCACGGATTGCGCATATACCACGACTACATGTTTGGCCCGCCGCACGTCCGGGCGGCGCATGCCGTGCCGTGCCGTGCTCCTGCCTGCCTGTTGCCCGATCCATGCGACCCACTCTGCACCAAGGAGTTCTCCAACAAGGCGAGATCAATTCTGAACCGGTTCCAGTCGGTCAAGCCGAAGCCTGAGGATCTGCGCAGCGCCATTCTTCGATTCATAGGCGACTTCACCAACTGGAACAACGCACATTCGCAGGTTTATTGCCAAGATCGACCGAACGTCGCTACCGAATAGCAACGGCCCGGGATTACGAAATAATACATTCGGCTCAAGAACGAGCCACGGAGCTTCTTGGAATACGTGCACATGGTATGGCGGCCCTGCCCGATGAACCCACTCCCGTGGGCGGTGGCAGAGGAGCCGGTCGCGCATTTAGCGTTCACGCGTATGGGATGACCCGATGGGCAGATGTGTTTACGGCGCGCCAACTCCTCGCAATTTCGAGCATGTGCCAAAGACGACTTGTCGACGCCATGCTCTTAGCCGTGCCGAGGTAAGAATCACGGACAAGACGCAATAATTCCAAGAAGAGAGGAGACTACGATGACCGAAGATGAATTGCTCGAACGGATCACCGTCAACCCGGCGATTTTCGGCGGCAAACCGATCATCCGCGGGATGCGGCTGGCCGTGGAACACGTGCTTGGGATGCTGGCGGCTGGAGACACGCCCGAGCGGCTGCTTCACGCAGTATCCATTCCTGGAAGCGGCCGACATTCAGGCGTGCCTGGCGTACGCGCATCGGTCCCTTGCCGGAGAGCAAGTCCCAGACCGGATCGCGGGGACTAAGGCATGAAGTTTCTGCTCGACGTTTGCGTGTCATCACGTTCGCTGCAAGCCTTTCTGGCCGGGCAAGGGCACGATGTGCAATCGGCTCTGGCCATTGATCCTTCAGCGAGCAACGAACAACTGATGCATGTGGCGCTCCAAGATGATCGCGTGCTCGTTACGGAGGACAAGGATTTCGGCGAACTCGTTTTCGTTCGCAGGCTGCCGCACGGTCCGATGGTCCGATTGGTCGAGCCATAAGGCGAACGCTTGAAAATACGATACCTGTCAGGGGAAGAAACTGAGCGTGTACTCGAAACTGCGAAATAGCGGTAGGTCATTTCCTAGCGTTCGCCTAACGCCTATGCCGTAATCCAGTGGGCACGGCCGGCGTGAAGCGGTCGAGTCGTGGGGCCGCTGCCGAGGCGGGGGCGTGACGTTTCGGCACGTTCGGGAAGATGTGAAGGAAAGGCTGACAGAAAGATTGATGACAGAAAAATGGGCGGGGAGCGTCGAACGGTCGAGGGAGAGGCAACCACGGAGAGGCGAAGGGCTTGGGGCGGCCTTTGGCCGCAACCGAAGGAAAGAGGATTCAGAGCAAGGCTGATTCTCCCGACTCAGCGGCCCAGACCGAGCGACGAGGCGACACACTGTTCAACTGCTTCCTCGAGCTCTCGGAGAATGTCCGAGCAGGATTCTCGTGCCAGGGGAGAACTCGCTGCCGCGAGCCGTTCGGCCTCCGCCGCGTACCTTTCGCCCAAAGCGTTCAACTCCGCGCAACTCTCGGGCTGGGCCACAGCGGCCGGGAGGGGGAATGTGCGGATGTGCTTGATCTTGAGCTCCGAAAACACGCGGCCCTTGCGAGGCTCGATCGTGCGGAAGTACCAGGTCACGAAGCGGCTGTTCAACAGCGCGCATAGCCCAAAGAGGTCCAGCGAGCAGTCCGATTTCGGGAAGAGGAGGAAGAAGTTGTTGCTGGCGTAGAGGCTGTCCGGGTCGACTGCCGCCGTGACGCGGTCACCCGTGCGGCGGACCAGAACTTTGGGGCGCTCGTGCCAGGACGGTCGACCGACATTCGCGTACTTCTGGGCCGAACGCGTCTTGGACGCCGCCGCGAGCCGCACGTAGCGCCCTTTCCACTGCAGGCGGTAGGGAGCGATTTCGTCTCGGCCGAAGTACATCGGCTTGCACGAGTCGTCCCGAGCAGAATCCACAAACAACTCGGCTCGCATGTTCCCACTGTGGATTCCCTCGTGGATCTCAAAGTAATCACCGATCCTGGGCAGCGCGTCGACCGATGCAAGCACTGCTCTCCGCTCCGGGGTCAGGTGCAGATTGAAGGTGTAGCGCGGGTTCGCCAGGAAATCGCTTTGGGGGATCCAGTGATCGAGCGGTTCCTTGGAATCATCGACTCGCACGTGGACCAGGTGGTCCGCGCCGGCCGGATGCTTCGTTCCGAGGACGGTCACGGCGTCGATCACGGCATCCCTGAAGGCCATGCCCCACCACCGGATATCCGTGAGGGCCAGGTTCTCCAACATGAAACGACGCGTCTGGGCGTAGTCTTTCAAGAGCACGATATCCGGCAGAACCATCCCGAACGCCCCGCCATTGCGAAGGAGCTGGACGCCTTTTTCGACGAACGGGCGGAACAGATCGAGGATCCCGCCCAGAGAGCGGTATGTCTCGCGAAGGTACCGTCTGCCGGCTTCGTCCAGGCGGATGTCCTTCTGGCCCCAGGGCGGATTCCCTACCACGGCGTCGAACCCGCCTCGTTCGAGAACCGCTGGGAATTCCATCTGCCAGTCGAATACGCCGATGCGGCGCCGCTCTTCCTCGCCCGCAGAGAGGTCCGGTCCGATGATCGAGTTGCCGCACTTGAGATTGCCCGTCAGATCAAGCGCTCCGCGGTCGTGAAGGCACGGCAACAAGCTCGCGGCCCGTTCGCCCGGTCCTCCCTCCAGCATCTTCAGCAGGAGCGACAACCGCGTCACCTCGACCGCCTGGGGATCGATGTCCACGCCGAAAATGTTGTCGAGCAGAATCCGTTTCCGCTCGGCGCAGGTCAGTTGCCATTGACCGCCTGGGCCGCGGAAGACGGGGGGATTGCGGTCTTGCGCGTGCTGCTCGGCGCCGTGCGCCGTGTACCAATCGCGGTGCCAGTCGAGGAGATACTGATAGACGACGACCAAGAAGGAACCCGCGCCGCAGGCCGGATCGAGGATACGGAGGCGGGATGCCTCCTGGGGAGTCATTGGGCCGGCCGCGCGGTGCGACGCATCCGCGCCCGGCCGAAACTGCCCCTCTAGCAGTTTGCCTACCGTATTCTCGACGACATGTTGGACGACCTCGCCGGGCGTGTAGTAGACGCCGCCCCCCTTCCGGATTTTGAGTGTGCTCAGGAATTGCTCGTAGATCTGGCCGAGGATCTCGACGGGAATCGACGGGAATCGACGGAGTCGATCGCGGATTTCACCGAGCGTCTGGCCGTCGATCGCGGCCCAGTGTGGCACGTCGCGGGCCGACGTAGATTCCATGTCGCCCAGCGAGGCGCCACGCCGCGGCCCGGCCCCGCGGTCCTCGCAGATCCGCAAGAAGACAAGGCGCTCGATGATCCGCTCGACTGCAAAGGCCAGATCACGGGACGAGAAGCCCGGAGTGGTGCGGGCGAGATTCCGCGCCAAGATTCCGCGCCAGGATTCCACTTCGTCCAGAAAGGCCGTATTGCCGGCGGCCGTCTTCCTGCCGACCTTTTTCGAGGACGAATTCCGCCGGCCCACCGGTCAAATTCCCTGGGATTCCTGCTCGTTGGGAGCTGCCGTCAGGACGTAGGGTCCCGAGTCGGTCATGGCAATCGTGTGCTCGAAATGGGCACTTGGCAGCCCGTCCGAAGTCACCTGAGTCCAGTGGTCCGGCCGCGTGCGGACCCGCTTCGTGCCCATGTTGACCATCGGCTCGACGGCGATCACCAGGCCGGGCACCAGGCGGAAATCGCCACCGCGCCGCAACTGGTCGCTGACAAAATTGGGCACCTGGGGGTCTTCATGCATCTCGCGGCCGATGCCGTGTCCGACAAACGCCTCGACCACCGTAAACCCGCTCTGCTTGACGTAAGCCTCCATGCCGGCAGCGACCTGGCTCCAGTAGGTGCATTGGCGCATCAGTTCGATTGCCAGGTCGAGCGTCCCCTTGGTCACGTCCAGCAACCGCTGCACGTCGGGCCGGACCTTGCCGATGGCGAGCGTCACCGCCGCATCGCCGCACCACCCGTCCAGCTTGCAGCCCGTGTCGAGGCTGAGGATGTCGCCCTCGAGCAGCTTGCGCCGTCCCGGAATGCCGTGGACCACCTCTTCGTTGATGGACGTGCAGGTCACGGCGGGGAACGGGACTTTGCCCGCGACCCCTTTGAACAGCGGCACGGCATTGTGGCGGCGAAAAAAGCCCTCGATGGCGGCGTCGATCTCTCCGGTCGTCACCCCGGGCTTCGCCATCGAAGCAGCCAACTGATGCGCATGCCAGACCAGCAGTCCGGCCCTCCGCATCATGGCGATCTCCCGGGTCGACCTCAGGATCTGCACGCGGCTACTCCCCCACCACCTCACTTCGGCTGTCGATCCAGAACGGTTCTCAGACGGGCAAAGATATCGTCCACGCTTCCCAGTCCATCGACCGAGTTCAGGAGGCCCTGTTTGCCGTAATACTCCAAGAGGGGTTCGGTCTGCTTGCGATAGGCCACCAGCCGTTGGCGGATGACCTCCGGTTGGTCGTCGGCCCGCCCGCGTCCGGCGAGCCGCCGGAACAGTTCTTCCTCCGGCACGCGGATTTCCAGAACCACGTCCAGCGGGGTGCCTTTGGTGTTCAGCATCTTGTCGAGCGACTCCGCCTGTGCAATGGTTCGCGGAAAGCCGTCCAAAAGATAGCCCTCACGACAGTCGGGTCGATCCAGCCGCTGGCGGATGATCTCGACAATAATGTCGTCCGGGACGAGTTCGCCGCGGGACATGTACTGGTCGGCCTTTTGGCCGACCTCGGTCCGCGCATCACGCGCGGCACGGAGCATGTCGCCCGTGGAAAGATGGGCCAGGTGATAGGTCTCGATCAACCGCTCGGCCTGGGTGCCCTTGCCGGCGCCCGGCGGTCCGATAAACACGATTCGCATGGTGTAACCCTTTGCTACCGGTCCGCCGACCCATTCGGGAG
The DNA here is from genome assembly GCA_013360685.1 of Pirellulales bacterium. GTDB lineage: Bacteria > Planctomycetota > Planctomycetia > Pirellulales > Thermoguttaceae > JABWBD01. The sequence continues at coordinate 8,132 of JABWBD010000147.1, read as the reverse complement.
AGAGGCGGCGGTCAGCCCTTTTCCAATAGACCGCGATAGTTCCGCATGACCAGATGGCTGTCGATCTTCTGCACCAGATCGAAGGCTACGCTCACGGCGATCAAGAGGCCCGTTCCACCGTAGAAACTGGCGATGCCGTAGTCGACGTTCATCCAGGTGGCGACCAGCGTCGGGATAATCGCCACCACCGCCAGAAAGCCGGCGCCCACGTACGTGATCCGCACCATGACTTTTTCCAGGTAATCCGCGGTGCGGCGGCCGGGCCGATAGCCGGGGATGAACGTGCCGTAGTTCTTGAGGTTGTCGGCCATGTCTTTCGGATTGAAGGTGATGGCCGTCCAGAAGTAACAGAAGAAGTAAATGAGGGCGACGTAGAGGACGTTGTAGAAGAAGGAATCGCCGCGGTGGAACGAATCGGCGAGTGCCCTGAGCCAGCCGTAATCGAAATGGCGCGACAGCCAACTGAAGGCGACCTGCGGGAACAGGAGCAAGCTGCTGGCGAAGATAATCGGCATGACGCCGGCCTGGTTCACCCGCAGAGGCAAGTACTGGCGTGTACCGCCGTACACGCGCCGACCGCGGACGTGCTTGGCGCTCTGCGTGGGGATCCGGCGCTGGCCGAGCGTGATGAAAACGACCCCGGCCACCACTCCCACAAACAGCAGCGCCAGCACGAGCAGCGATTCCACGCCCATCTGCCCGCCCGTCGAGCCCAACTCCACGCCCCCCTCGATCATCGGCTGAACGAGCTGCCAGCCCGCCCACGGCATCCGCGCGAGAATGCCGGCCATGATCAGCAGGCTGATGCCGTTGCCGATGCCGTACTCGTCGATCTGCTCACCCAGCCACATGAGGAACGTGGTCCCGGCGGTCATGGTGAGCACGGCGGTAAACTGCCAGGCAAAGCCCATCCTGCCGGACTCGCTGAGAAACTCCTCATGGACCAGGCCGTTGGCCACAAGCCAACCGACATAGAACCAGCTTTGCCCGATGCAGAGCACGACGGTCGTATACCGCGTGTACTCGTTGATTTTCTTGCGCCCGCTTTCCCCCTCCTTCTGGAGCTTCTCCAAAGGCGGCCAAACGCTCGCCAGAAGTTGGAAAATAATCGAGGCGGAGATGTAGGGCATGATGCCCAGGCCGAAGATCGTGGCTTGGCTGAGCTGGCTGGCGCTGAAGACGGCGACCTGCTGGAGCAGTTTGCCGAAGCCGCCTTCGTCCTGCCGCTCGAAGAAGGCGGTCATCTGTTGCGTATCGACGACCGGCAATGGGATCTGCCAGCCGATGCGGTAGATGGCCAGAAGCAACAGCGTCAGAAGGATCTTCTGCCGCAGTTCGGGGATGGTGAAGATGACGCGAATCTTTTCCCACATCGCTCGATCCGTCCTGTTAGCTCCCGGCGATCCAACGCGGAAGCGCGACGCGGGGAGCGGGGCCTAAGACCGCAAAGGGTACTATTTTTTCTTGCCTTGCTTGTTCTTGACGACGGGCTTCCTGCCCGGCAGCGTCACGGCCTCGCCCCCGGCCTGCTGGATCTTCTCCAGCGCCGAGCGGCTGAAACGGTGGGCCGTAACCTTCAGTTTCTTCGTCAGCTCCCCGTCGCCGAGGACCTTGAGCACGTCGAACCGCCCCTTGGCGAGGTTCTTTGCCCGGAGCGCCTCGATCGTCACTTCCTCGCCGCTCTCGAACGCCTCGTCGAGATCCCGGACGTTGACCGTGGCCACGGCCGGCGCGAACTGGTTGTGGAAGCCCCGCTTGGGAACGCGGCGCACCAGGGCCATCGTGCCCCCTTCAAACACCGAGGGCTGCGACCAACCGTGGCGGGCCTTCTGACCCTTGTGGCCCTTGCCGGCGGTTTTGCCCTGGCCCGAGCCAGGACCGCGGCCGATCCGCTTCCGCTTCTTGTGTTTCTGAATGCCGCGATGGACGTCGTTCAAGTTCATGACAGCGAGACTCCCCGGAGACGCTCCACCTCCGTGCGGGAACGGAGCTTGAGCAATGCGTCGATGGTTGCTTTGACGAGGTTATGCGGGTTGGTGCTTCCGTAGCTCTTGGTGAGGATGTCGCCGATGCCGCAGGCCTCGCAGACCGCCCGCACAGCGGCTCCCGCGATCACGCCCGTGCCCGGACCGGCCGGCACAAGCACGACCCGCGCCGCCCCGAACCGCCCGCTGACTTCGTGCGGGATCGTCGAGCCTTGCAGGCCGACCTCAACCAGGCTGCGGGAACCGTCCTTGACGGCCTTCTCCACGGCCGGCGGAACCTCGTTCGCCTTGCCGTATCCCCAGCCGACCTTGCCGCGGCCGTCGCCCACGACGACCAGGGCGGTGAAGCTGAAACGCCGTCCTCCCTTGACCACAGCGGCGCAGCGCCGGATCTTGACGACCTTGTCGATGAGTTCTCCACGAGTGGATGTTTCGCTAGCCATGGTTCCGCCGATGGGGATAGTAATGCGTTTGTGCTAAAACTCCAAGCCTGCCTCACGAGCGGCAGCAGCCAGCGCCGCAATGCGGCCGTGGTAGCGGTACTCGCGCCGGTCGAACGCCACTCGCTTGATCCCGGCCTCAACGGCCCTCTGACCGATCAATCGGCCGACGATCGTGGCCGCAGCGACGTTTCCGCCGTAGGACTGCTGGTCGCGGAAGGCCCGCTCCACGGTGCTGGCCGAGGCCAAAACGCGGCCCGCCTCGTCGTCGATGATCTGGACGTACATATGCTTGTTGCTGCGGAAAACGTTCATGCGCGGCCGCCGGTTTTCGACCGTCGTCCGCCCCGCGTCCCACCGCAGCCGGTTGCGGACGCGGTACCTCCGCCGCTCGCGTTGCTTGGCAATTCGCTTATTCTGATTCACGTGATGGTCTCGCTGCCTCGTGGGCCGCACGGCTGACGGTCTCGCCCGCAGTCCGCGCCGCCAGGTTACTTCGCCATGACCTTACCTTGCTTGCGGCGCACCACTTCACCGTCGTACCGGATCCCCTTGCCCTTGTAAGGCTCCGGCTTCCGCAGCGCGCGCACCTCCGCCGCGAACTGCGTGACGCGCTGCTTATCGATCCCCTTGACCAGCACGTGCTGCTGGTCGGGACATGTGACCTTCAACCCGGCCGGGATCTTCTTCTGAAGTTCGTTGGCAAGCCCGACGCGGAGTTGGAGCGTGTCCCCCTGCACCGCCGCGAGATAACCGACCCCGACGATCTCCAGCTTCCTCTCGTACCCTTGCGAAACGCCGACGATCATGTTCTGAATCATGGCGCGCGTGAGCCCGTGCAGGGCCCGCGACTGCCGCTGGTCGTTCTTGCGCCCCACGACCACGGTCTTCGCGTCGGCATCGACGTCCACGGAGACTTCCGGGCGAAAGGCCCAGTCGAGCTTCCCCAACGGGCCTTCGACGGTGATGGTCCCGTCGGCGACGTTCACCTTGACGCCGGCGGGAACGGAAACGGGTTTCTTTCCAAGTCGCGACATTTCAACTCACCTTGATCGCGTGTTCGTGTCGTTCTGCGGCGCCGGCTACCAGATCTCGCAGAGCACCTCTCCGCCCAGGTTGCGCTGTCGCGCCTCGCGGTCGCTCACCACGCCCCGGCTGGTGCTGATGATCGAGATGCCCAGCCCGTTGAGCACCGGTTTCAGCTTGGTCGAGCCGCTGTACACCCGCCGACCCGGCTTGCTGATCCGGCGGATATGGCGGATGACGCGTTCCCCGTTGGGGCCGTACTTCAAGTGGATACGGATCTGGCTGGCCGGGGTGGCTTGGATTTCCTCCCAGTCCCAGATATATCCTTCGCGCTTGAGCACCTCCGCGAGTCCGCGCTTGACCTTGGACAGGGGCAGGTCCACGTGTTGCCGTTCGACTCGCACCGCGTTGCGAATGCGGGTCAACATGTCGGCGATGGGGTCGGTCATCATGATGTCTGGGGTCCCTTTACCAACTCGCCTTTTTCACGCCGGGGATAAGACCTTCGTCGGCCAGTTTGCGGAAACAGATCCGGCACGTGCCGAACTTGCGGTAGACCGCGCGGGGGCGGCCGCAAAGCTTGCACCGGTTCTCTCGCCGCGTGGAAAACTTCGGCTGGCGATTCGCCTTGGCGATCTTTGATTTGCTTGCCATTGCGGTTCCTGTGGTTGCTAGCGCTTCCGGTCCTGCTCCTCGGAGCGGAAAGGCATTCCGAATTGCCGGAGCAGTTCGCGGGCCTCGTCGTCACTGTCGGCGGATGTGACGATCGTCACGTTCATGCCCTGGGGCCGGGTAAACTTGTCGGGGTTCAGTTCGGGGAAAACCAATTGTTCGGATAGCCCCAGGCTATAGTTGCCGTGGCCGTCGAACCCGTTGGGATCCAGCCCGCGGAAGTCCCGCACCCGGGGGATCGCCAGGGAGATCAGCCGGTCGAGGAACTCGTACATCCGGCGGCCCCGCAGGGTCACTTTGCACCCGACGGCCATGCCCTCGCGGAGCCGGAATCCGGCGATGGAGAGCCTTGCGCGCCTCACCACCGGCTTCTGCCCGGTGATCAGCGTCATCGCGTCGACCGCCTCTTCCATGTGTTTTTTCTCGCCGATGGCGCTTCCCACGCCCATGTTGACGACGACCTTCAGGATCCGCGGCAGGGAGAGCCGGTTGGTGCGAGCCAACCGCTTCTCCAGCGCGGGGAGGATTTCTTTCTGGTAACGTTCTTGCAGTCGGGCGGTCGAGTTCATGGTCCGGTACTACTTCTTCGCGTCTTGTTCTTTCGAAGGAGCGATCTGCCCGTTGGCGGCGCCGCACTTCTTGCAGAAGCGTTCCTTGGAGCCGTCGTCGAGGAATCTTGCCCCGACGCGCGTGGCCTTCCCGCAGGCGCCGCACACCAGCGCCACGTTCGACAAGGCGATCGGCATCTCGCGCGAGAGCCGGCCGCCCTGCGGATTGCGCTGGCTGCGCCGCACGTGCTTGTACACGCGGTTGACGCCTTCCACCACGATCCGGTTTTCGGCCCGGTTGACGCGCAGGACCTTGCCTCGGGCCCCTTCGTCGTCGCCGGCGATCACTTCCACGGTATCGTTCACTCGTACGTGCATCACACCACCTCGTTGGCGAGGCTGACAATCTTCATGAAATTCCGCTCACGCAGTTCCCGCGCGACCGCGCCGAAGATGCGCGTGCCGCGAGGGTTCTTCTCGTTGTCGATGATCACGGCGGCGTTCGTGTCGAACCGCACGTAGCTGCCGTCGGTCCGCCGCGTCGGCTTGAGGCACCGGACGATCACCGCCCGCACGATTGCCCCCTTCTTGAAGTCGCTGCCGGGGATCACGCTCTTGACGCTGCAAACGACGATGTCGCCCAGGCCGGCGACCCGCCGCCGCGATCCCCCGAGCACCTTGAAACACATCAACTCCTTGGCCCCGGTATTGTCGGCCACGTTGAGCCTGGTTTGCATCTGAATCATGGTGTATCATCCCGCGCCCGCTGGGGCGGCTTGAGGCGATCTGATGGTCACAACGTTTCCTGCTCGGCTTCCGCGCGGATCGCCGCCCTCATGGCCGCCACGTCGACGAGCCGGCTCTTCGATACCACGCGGACCAAGCTCCACCGCTTCGTCCGCGACATCGGCCGGCATTCCGCAATCTCGACCGTGTCGCCCAGCTTCGACTCGTTCTGCTCGTCGTGGACGTAGCAGATCGTCCGGCGGCGGAGAAACTTCCCGTATTTCGGGTGCTTCACCAGCCGCGGAATCTCCACGCGGCGCGTCTTCGCCGTCTTGTCGCGGGTGACGACACCGATTTCCACTCGTTTCGGCATGGTTCAAATTCCTTCAGCCTTGCCGGATCCGGCCCGTGGCCGCCCGGCGAGGTCCAACTCTCTGGATCAACTCTGGGCCGGCAACGCCTCCACTTTGGCGCGCTGCTGGGCCCGTTGCGTCTGGATCGTCTTGATGCGCGCGATCAGCCGGCGGTGCTTGCGCAGCTCGCTGGGCGCATCCAGGCGCTCCGTCTGCGCCTGCAGCCGCAGCCGGAAGAAGCTCTCGGTCGCTTCCTTGAGCGTCAGGTCCAACTGCTCGTTGCTCATCTCGCGGAGTTCGGCCGCCTTCGTCATCATTCAGCTCCGGTCTAAGTTTCCTCTCGCCGTCCAACGTTTCCAACGTCAGACGGGCCGCCTCCGGACAAAGCGGACGCGCACGGGCATTTTGTGGGCCAGGCGGGTCAGGCAGAGCTTCGCCGCCTCCTCCGATACCCCGCCGATCTCGTACAAGATCGTGCCCGGCTTGATCACCGCGGCCCAGTATTCCGGCTCCCCCTTCCCTTTGCCCATCCGGGTTTCCAGCGGGATGGACGTGATGGGCTTGTGGGGGAACACCCGGATATACAGCCGCCCCTCGGTGCGGAGGTACTGCTGCGCGGCAATACGACCGGCTTCGATCGTCGCCGCACTGAGCCATCCCCCCTGGATCGCCTGCAGGCCGAAGTCGCCGAAGACCACGCGGTTGCCGCGGGTCGCGTCACCTTTTATACGACCTCTTTGGCTTTTTCGGTGTTTGACCCGTTTGGGCATCAACGCCATCGGTGTCTACCTCGCTATACGTACCCTGGTTGATCCAAACCTGCACGCCGATGTGCCCCTGCGCGATCATCGCCTCGGCAAAGCCGTAGTCGATCTTCGCACGCAGCGTCGAGAGGGGAATCGATCCGGCGATCTGCTTCTCCCTCCGCGACATTTCGGCGCCCCCCAGCCGGCCCGCCAACTGGATCTTGATCCCCTTGGCGCCGGCTTCCATCGTTTGTTCCATCGCCCGCTTCATCGTCCGCCGGAAGCTGGCCCGCTTGCTGAGCTGCTCCGCAATGTCTTCCGCAACCAGTTGCGCGACGACCTCCGGCCGGGTGATTTCTTCGATCTTGATATTGATCCGCCGGCCCACGAGGTTCTGCAGCTCGTTCTGCAGCTCTTCAACCCGTTCCCCCTTGCGCCCGATCAGCACCCCGGGACGCGCTGAGAACAGGATCACCTTCACCTCGTCGCGGGTCCGCTCGATCTCGATCCTGGCGATCATCGGATACAAGGCCCGCCCCGCCTTGTCCTTCCGCTTCTTGATGAAGTCGCGGATCTTCTTGTCTTCGACCAGCAGCTCGGCGAATTCCTGCTTCGAGGCGTACCACCGGCTCTTCCAGCCGGTCATGATCCCCGTGCGAAACCCGATTGGATTGACTTTCTGACCCATAATCTGTCGCTCTCGTGCTGCCCGCGGTGGGAAACCGCACCCGGCGGCGGGCTCCTTTGGTTGCCGTTGTTATTCCAGGGCCACGTGGATGTGGGACATCCGCTTCTTGATGATGGACGCCATGCCTCGGGCATGGGGCCGCATCCGCTTGAACATCGGGCCTGCATCGACCTGGACGTCGACGACCATCAGGTCGCCGAGATTCGGCGCCCGCCGGTCTTCCGCATTCGCCAGGGCGCTCTTGATAACCTTCTCGAGCATCCGCGCGCCGCGCTGCGGCTGATACCGCAGAATGTCCAGCGCGTCGTCCGCGAACTTTCCCCGGATCAGGTCCGCCAGGGGGCGGACTTTCCTCGCGCTGATGCGGGCATATCGGTGATGTGCCTCGTACGCCATATCGTGGTTCCTCGCCACGCGGTCCGCGGCCCGGCCCCGCTGGGGCTCCCCCGTCGACCGCTTGCTGTTTACCGCTTGCCTTTCCCGCCGTGCCCGCGGAAGGTCCGCGTCGGGGCGAACTCTCCCAGCTTGTGGCCGACCATTTCCTCGGTCACGAACACCTTCATGTGGACCTTGCCGTTGTGGACCATGAACGTGTGGCCGACGAACTCCGGCACGATCGTGCACGCCCTGGCCCACGTCTTGATCGGCTGCTTCGTTCCGTCCTCGTTTTGCCGCTCCACCTTCAGGAAGAGCTTGGCGTCGACGAAAGGACCCTTCTTCAGCGATCTACCCATTGTCGCCTACCGTTGTCGTTTCCGGTGTTGGATTCTAAATCTTCAGTTGGCCGTACCGCTTCGACCGCCGCCGCCGCACGATGGCGCGGTTCGATGCCTTGTGCCGCTTCCGCGTCCGCCCGCCCTTGGCCGACTTGCCCGTCGGGCTGACGGGGTGCCGCCCGCCCTTGGTCCTGCCTTCGCCGCCGCCGTGCGGATGGTCGATCGGGTTCAT
>JABWBD010000146.1 GCA_013360685.1 Pirellulales bacterium | reverse complement strand
GGATGCCGAAATCCTCCAGGCAGCCGTCGACGATCGCGGGCGGCTGGAGGGGAGGCACCGTGACCCGCGCGCCGGCCCCGGCGCGCACGGCAACCAGCGCGCGATAGGCCTTCTGGTTTGCGGCCAGGCTGCCCTCTTCCTTGAGCAACAGCGCCTTGAGCTGGGCTCGCCGCACCCAGGGGCCGCAGTCGAATTCCAGCGAGTACGACGCGGCCTTGCCGTTGGTTGCCGACAGTTCCACCTGCACCTGGCTGACGAGCGGCTCTTGCGACCAGATCGGCCGGATGGTCGCGCGGATCGTCTCAGGCTCGGCGGGAAAGCGGTCGGCCAGCACGCCGCGATGGTAGGTCTCGTCGATCAGTTCACCGAGTGAAAGGGTTGCGTCTTCGCTGGCCAACGGCATCGACGCAATCTCGGGGCTGCCCCGCAGCTCGCAGAAGTAGCGGTATTGGTTGTCAAGTTGGATTTCCATCGCTTCTCCTCACCAAGGTAGGCGGGATACTTCGTGGCCCGCTTCTGTAGGCGGGACACTTCGTGGCCCGCTTCTGTAGGCGGGACACTCCGTGGCCCGCTTCGCCCTGCTCTGGCGGGCCACGAAGTGCCCCCCTAATTCGCAGGCACAGACGGCCAAGTACAAGGGGCCCGCGCCGCGCCGCAAGCGGCACGGCGCGGGACGCCCGCGCCGAAGGTCAGCCGGCAGAGACTTCAGGCATAACGGTCCACTGGGTGTCTGCCTCAGGCACCTCACGCAGTGGGATTTTGCTGTCGAGCCGGACGCCGCGGCTGAACGCCGCCCACCGCAGGCCCCCTTCGGGAATGCTCATGCGATCCAGATAGTGCCGGATGGCATGATCGACCGTGTGCTGCGGAGTCAGATCGCTCTGCAGATCGGTCTCATAGCGGCGCTGCCGACTCAGGTCGGTCATGCGCACACGCGTTGCAGCAACCATACTCACCTCCTTTCTGAAGAGTCATTGCGACAATCGACCCGCCGCGGCGACCCTCACCGCGGACGTACGGGTATTGCCTGGCGAAGGCATTGGGCCACCTCCTCCTGCTCACTCAGGATGCGAAGCGGCAGGAGCACGTGGCGCACGGCAACCGCAACGGCGTCCAGCGCCATGGCGACCCACTCCGCGCGCAGCAGGCCCGCGTGCAGACGGGTCTCCGCCACGAGGGCCGGACCGTCCAGGGCGAGCCGCGCGTGGCGCAATCGGCCGTTGTAGTGCAGTGTCTGCCAATGGACCGGCCCGGCCGTCGCCGCCGGAATAGCCGGCAGGATTTCCCGGAAGACGCGCAGCTCCGCGTCCTCGACCGCGGCCCGGAGCGTGACGGGTTCGCCGCAGACGCGGCGGCCAAATTCCCAGCCGCCGCGATAGTCGATCAGCTCCTCCTCCGCCCCGGCGGCATCGGCCAGTGAGCGTTTGGCCCGATCTCGGTCGAGCGGTTCGGTAGCCCGTCCTTCCGCGGCCGTCTTGCCCGAAGCCCGGCCCAGGCCCGCGTCGATCCACTTCAGCGTGGCGCCGAGATGCGCTTCGCCGTCCAGGCGCGTGTCGGCCAGCAGACCGAGTTGGCCTGCAACCACGGCATAGCGAAGATTGCCCGGCAGGCTGTGGGTGATCTCCAAGACATCTTCGAATCGGGGCCGCCCCGCCATCGGCAACCACACGCCGATGCGATCGCATGGCTCCAGTCGGACCGCGGCGGTTCCCCCGGCGGTTTCCCACTCGCCTTCGTGGTCGGTATCCAGCGAAATCCCTGCGGCCTGGTGGAGCAGCTTCCGCAGGTGGTCGCCGCGGGCCGCCGGTGAGAACGTGAGAGATTGAGTTGCGAACACGGGATGCCTCCTTCATGCCTAGTACAGAGGTTCCACCGGCTCCAGGCCCACCATGGCTTCCGGGTCGAGGGCGAAGTACTGCGCGGCCTCGAAGTTGGCGGGATGGGAAGGACGTCGGTTCTGGTAAGTCAGGATGGGATAGAGATGATTCTCTAAGAGGCAATCGAGCGGGAATGGCCCTCGCGGGAGTTCGCCAAGGCAAATCAAGTTGTAGCGCACCGAGAAATTTGGATGGAAGTAGTCCAAACTTGGGTCGAGCGCCACCCCGACCGACGGCACACGGAGGTTGGCATACAGATCGTGGCGGTAGAAGACTGTCCCGCGGACCGGCCCGGGACGCAATTCCACGGACGCGTCGAGTCCCGCCTTGGCCTTGAACGGGCAGTCGACCTCAAAGCGAAACGCCTGCGGCCAGATTGGCGAATCGGGCCACACCCGGATCCGCTTCGTCTTCGCAAGCAGCCCGTCGCGGCAAGTTTCCCACGTGTTGACGAGGAACCGGCGGCTGAGCTCGACGGTGGGACTGTCGTCGCGGGGCAGGCGAAAGCCCCGCGCCACGAGCGCGGACAGGTCTCGGAGATACAGATCCAGGTCGATCGTTTCCTGCGCAGTCATGATGGGGCTCCGAAGAAGTGGAAAGCCGAGGTCCAATACGCGTTCATTTGCTGAGCCTTTCGGCGTTGTCTCGGCGAATCAGTCAAGAACCAGGTAAACCGGCGGCCTATCGGGGACTCGTGCGATGAACATCGCCCCGTGGGCCGGCAGGCCAAGCTCACCGGTGGGCACGTGCAAGACCCCCAGCTCGGCAGCCGTGTCTTCGGAGAGCCGATCCAGGGACGCTTCCTCTCGCCACGTCATTCTCCGGCCGCAGCGGCCGCAGGTCGGCGGCTCCGTATAGAGGCTGCCCACCGCGGCACGGCCCTCGCCGCACGAGCACGAAGCGTGGAGGCTCAAGGGATGGCCAAAAGGCTCGATCGCCAACTCGTGGCGGCCGAGGCGCTGGCGCGCGGCGGAAAAAATGTCTGCCAACGTCGCCTCGGCCAGGCCGAGGCGGTCGAGCCGCCAGCGGACGTGTCCGCTGAGGCAGTCGTCGGACCGGCGGTGCTCGATCGCCAGGATTTGCAGCCCGTCGAGATCGACGAGGATTTCTCGGTTGAACACCAGGTGGCGGTCGTTGCCGGTGACCAGGCGCTGGGCCTGGAGAACGGCGGCGCCGGCGATCACCATGCCGATCGGTCCTCCGGCGAGCGTAGGCGCCGGGCCGGCCTGGCTCGCGCCGGGGCAGGGCGTGCGGCGATGGCGGCCGAGGAGGTCATCCAACCCGTAAGGGCAGATCTGGCACGCCCTGCCGCGTCGCCCGTCCGAACAGAGGACCCGGCCCAGTTCGTGCTCTCCGCTGCCGTCGACCGCGCAGCGCAGGAGCGGCCTGCCCAATCCGTTGCTGATCTGGGTGAGCGGCAACGCCAGGTCGGGATTGTCGGTGCAATCGAGCATCGCGGCCAGCCGCTTGAGCACTCCGATGCCGACGTGGCGGATGTCGGCGACGGCCCCTTCCGCGCGCCCTGGCCAGATGGCGTCGCAGGCGGCGACCACGCTATCGACTTTGGCGGGCCCCGCCGCCACGCATTGATTGCCGAGGTTCTCTCGCGAACCGTAGTCGAAGTCGCAGAGCCAGACGCGGCCGCCGGAACGCACGATTTCTATCGCCACGCGCGAGCCCAACAGGCCGGCGCCGACGACGCCGATTTCCGCTCCGCACCAGCGAGCAAAGCGATCTCGGCGGAACGTGTGTACCCGGCGGACCCGATCGAAGGCCACATCCTCCGCCCAGTCGCGGCCGCGGCTACGATTCGCGTTGCGAGGCAAGTTGGTAGAGGGCATCGAGTTGGATCCTTTCGCGGGCTTTGGGAGGCTCCCATTGCGTTTGCGAGGGATGGAACCCGCAACGCAGGCACTTCAGCCCGCTCTCGGGCCGCATGGCAAGCTCCCAGGCGTCTGCCTTGTAGATTGCCCCGCACGGCACGCCGGGTTTGCCCGGGCAAACCACGATCCGGTCGCCGGTCCCGAGGCGGGCTTTGGTCAAGAAACAGAAGGCATCTTCTCCATGAATGTCCGGCGAGAAATCGACCTCCTCGACGGTCGGCTGCACGGCGATCCAGTACTGCTGACCGCTCATCGTCAACCGGTCCGCGTGGCGGAGCAGGTGCAGCCCTTCGGCCAACGGCACCCCGTTCAGCGCGGCCGATTCGGCCAGCGCGCCGGGCACGATGGCCGCAGCCACGACGTCACCGACCGGGCGCAGCGGCACCACGCGCAGCCCCTTTCCCTTTCCCTTCCCGGCCCCGCTCGACTCACCGAAGACCCGGCCCGGCCCGCCGGCCGCCGCCTCGACGAGCGAGATTCGCGTGACAACTCCCTCGTTCCGTTGAACCATGCAAACAGGCATCACTGCTCCTCCGACTCCGCAAGAAAGCTGGTCCCTACCGCTTTATCGTAGCGGGCGTTTCCACCCAGGCCAGAAGTCAGAGCCATGTGCACTTGTGTGATCGGCGCGATGCACGGGAAGATGCACGGCCGCATCACCCCAGCTTCGTTTCCCCGCGGCGGCGAAGCCGCGCGGGGAAACGAAGCACGAGCCCATCCGCCCCCATCCTCCCAGGAGCTGCCTGAATCATCCCGACCACCAGGACTGCGATCGACGCTGCAAATGCTACAGATCGAGCCCGACCCTTCAAGGATTCAAAGAGGTGCGAAACTGAATGATCGCCGGCATGCATGTCAAGATGCACATCCGCGTAAGCACGAAAGCCGTGCGATCGGGATCGGGAGTGGTTTCGCCAGCGTGTTTGGCTTAGTGGCCCTGATGGGACTGCCCTGTGAGCCACCTTCAAGGCACCGCTGCAATCGTCACCACACCACCTGGTTGCACATGGACCCGCAACTCATATCCGCGCATCAACGCCATGCCGATGAGCGGCTGGGCATCCAGCGCCTCGACTTCCACCGTGCGCCGCTGTCCGTCCCATAGGATCGACGCCGCAAACACGTCCAAGACTCGGAGGTTGCCATCGGCCAGTTGCCCTTGTTGGCGATATAGCCACGGCAGTCCCAGCGTACCGATTACCGTGGAGGACAATGGGAGAAACCCATTGAAACCCGTGTCTAGAATCACTTCGACCTCATGCACTTGCCCGTGCGTATCTTCGACGCTCAAGCGGAGCGAAGCCTCCAAGGCGGCATTGACGACGCCGGTCATCATGCTTGTACCGCCCTGGTCCGCGGGCCGAAGCGGTGGACGGCAGGGTAGCCGATCCGCACGCACCAGATTTGCGCATCCGGGTGCCGAACCAAGAGTTGGCTCGCTGCCGCGAGGCTGTCCTCGGCCAACTCGAAGTCGCCGCTGTCCACGTCAATGGCTACGATCCTGCCCTGGTTGCCGGATTCCACCTGCGCTCGCACCCGCTGGTCATAGATCTCCGTGCCCCGGCGCGCGTGCTCTTCTTTGCTGTAACATGGTTGCCGTGTTGACATCCGGTTATCTCCCCAGTGGCACGAGGTTGCCTTTCAGCTACTCCCTTGCTATTGTATCCCCACCGTCGATCTTTGTCCAACTCCAACTGCCGATCGTGCGGTTCATTCCGCTACCCAGCGACCGCATCGTGAGAGGAGCACACAGAACGAAGCCCGCCGCCCTGCCTGCCCAAAGCGAGGGCTGTGCTGCCCGCGCCCCGCGGCCTCAGCGCCAGCCGCTCACTTCGCTGCCTCACTTTCGGACGAATGGCACAACCACGCCGACCAACGCGCTAACGCCTAAGACACAAAGGGACAAGAACGAGCGGTATGAAGGAGAAAAAGATCGCGTTGCTAATCCCTTCCAGTCGGTCCGATTGCGAGCATTGGACGTAGAGCGTTGCCACCCCTCCAAGAAGCAGGCCAGCCGCGACAGATCCACTCAGGAACTTCAGAGCGAACATTGAGGCGACTGGCTCCTGGGCCATGAGAAGCACGGTCAGTGCGCAGGCACCGAGTCCGAAGGCACCTATCAACGGGAATCGTGCAAGCTTCTTGACGCGACTGCCCATCCTTCCCGTTTCCCTATTCGCCGAAACGAATTGGTTTCTATCCCGCCCGCTCCCAAAGAGCACTGCGCGACACCCGCCCGGCTTAGGGTGTTCGCTTTGCTTCCCCAAGCACCCAAGGGCATTTTAGCGCCGTGGTGGGCACGCCGCAAGCAGAGAAACCACCCGAAACCCACGGCCGCTCGTGACGGTCGTATCGGTCGATGCGGGCGCGTTCTTCTCCCGGCGCGTACCGCGAACGCCCCGCTGCCCGAGCGTTTCGATTCGCAAGCCGCCAGTCATCTCCCAAGGGCTTCATCGGAGTGCCTCCGGAAAGACGCCGCCTGTCGGCGGTCGGGCACGGCAACGACGGTCCTCCCACCGGGAACGATCTGCAGCCGTGGCATACGGGGATGCAACGAGCACCTCAAACCAACTCAGCGGTGTCTCCACGCTCACCACGCATTGGAGAGTCCCCCGGCCACAGGCCCCGCAGATTCTTGCCAATCGCGTTGGCTTGTCGATGCCTCCACCTGGGCGGGTTCGGCAACGCTCCCCCGCAACATTCACGCCTGCGAGCATCTCGCGGACCGGTTGCTGCGTGGCTCGCTGCCTGTGCGAGAACAGGCCATACTAACGAACCTGCTGAAATCCACGCGGTAAAGCGTGCATCCAGATAAGCACGAACTCGCCCCGACCACACAGCAGCCTCACGTCTTGATGCCCGCACAACGCTGCTTCCGTCCTCCACAACCCCGTTCCCCAGCCAAATCGCTCTGCCAAAGAAACTGGTTCCCAGATCTTTGACAATTCGATCAACGAACGTCCCCCTGCCGGATGCCCCCGGCAGGGGTTTGCGGAGAGCTTGTCAAGAAACGGGACCGGCTCCGAGCTGCGACCCGGAAAAAGGCGGCGTGGTTTAGATGCGGGTGATAACTGGTAGGTCCCGCTTGCCGAGCGGGACCTTGCACCACAGGTCCCGCTCGGCAAACGCGACCTACTTCTGTAACTCACCGACGCTCAAATCTGAACCACGCCGAAAAAGCGGCCTATTCGACCCTCCGCGAGCTGCCTGTCCCGGTCCTCTCACAAACTCGGAGTGCGTGCGGCCCACGCCCGAGCGCCCCCTCAACGTGACGATTTGATACTTTCTTGCCGCGCCGATGGATCTCCTCCGCGTTCCAGCCGTAAACGACGTGGTCCTGAGCGATCTCAACCACTTAGATCTCCGTGCCCGCGAGCATCGGGACGTTGTCGTGGCCGAGCGTGATATGGGCGTACCGGGTTCTAGACATTCGAGACGAATCCTTGGCGAATCAAAGCAAGTGACCGCTGTGAGGGCAAGGCGAATCCAGGCGAACCAGCCCTCGGCCAAGTCGTCGCCTGTTAGGCATTGGCAGTCTCAATTGCCGCCCAATCATCCCTGGTGGGTACTCATCGCGCTCCACGGACTCGGCATATTTGGCGGCACTTCTCGCGTAGAACACCACCGGCAGCACGCGAGAGAAGCGGATGCCTTCGGTGCGGCGAGGGCGGGCAAGGCGAAGTGCCTTGCATCACCGCGTTCATCCCAGAATAATGACCAACGATGTTGCGGAGAATTACCATGATACACAGAGATCGTCAGCGCGGTGCGCTGATTGGCCTGGCGGTTGGCGACGCCCTGGGTGCCGCCGTCGAGTTCCGCATGCCGCGCACGTTCCCCGAGGTCACCGGCTATCGAGGCGGCGGTCCTCACGGCCTGGCCGCAGGCGAGTGGACCGACGATACCAGCATGGCGCTGGCCTTGGCCGACAGCATCGCCCGCGCCGGCTGGGACCTCAACGACCAGGCCCGACGGTACGTCGCCTGGTGGCAACAGGGCGCCTATTCGGTGACCGGCGAGTGCTTCGACATCGGCCTGACCACCCGCAGCGCCTTGAGTCGCTTCCGCCAGACCGGCGACGCGCGCAGTTCCGCCGATCCCTCGGCACGTGCCAGCGGCAACGGCTCCATCATGCGGCTTGCCCCGGTCCCGATCCGCTACGCGGCCCTCTTCCCGAACCGACTGGACGAGCTGACCGCGCTTTTGGTCGACTCAAGCCGGCCGACCCATGCCAGCGCGCAATGCCTGTCGGCCTGCGCCTATCTGGGCCTGATCCTCTGCGGGTTGATCCATGGGCTGGAGCGGGAAGAGGTGTTGGCGCCCGAGTGGGGCCCCCTGCGACAACTCACGCAATTCCACCTGCTCCATCCGGAAATTGCCGAAGTAGCGTCCGGCAGCTTCCGCGAGAAGCAGCCGCCGGAGATCGCCGGCTCGGGCTATGTGGTGAAGAGCCTGGAGGCAGCGTTGTGGGCATTCCACAACGCCCGCGACTTCCACGACGCCGTGCTGAAGGCAGTGAATCTCGGCGACGACGCCGACACGACCGCGGCTGTGTGCGGGCAGTTGGCCGGCGCGTGTTGGGGCGAGTCGGGGATCCCGGCAGAGTGGCGCGAAGGGCTGGCGCGACCCAACATGATCGAGGAAGCACTCGGCGCGCTGATAGGAGGCGTGGAATGAGCAACGGACCGCATCCTGACTACAAGCTGGCAGGACCGACTACCGGTCCGCCGACTCCACGGAGCTACTGGGTCATCGAGCATCACTTTCTTGCAGGAGCGTATCCCGGGGATGCTGACCCTGATCAGAAGTGTTCCTTTCCTCTTCGTCCTATCTGGCCGGCATGAAGGCGCGGCTGATATCTGTTCTTGGCGGTGGGTAGCTCGACGGGAAATTACGATTCTGTGAGAATGAGCGTGAACGACCTTTCCCGCACGTGAGGAGCCGTCGAGATAAACTCCGCGGTGGCCTTTACCGTTTGAGTCAATGGATGCATGCCCCATGACCAACCTCTCCGACAACCCTCTCCGCCTTGCCGGGCGAATCCGCGGCTTCCTCCTGCTGACGATCGTCTCACTCCGGCGCGCGTTGCGATCGCGCCAGACGGCGGTCTGCGCTCTCTTGCTGGCATTTGCCGCTCTCGCCGTGGTTGCCTGGTCCCTCCGCCACGACCGCGACGCCCAGGAATTCGCCGACGACATCATTTTCCCCCTATACGTCTCCTTCCTGTTGCCGATCTTCTCGTTGTGCTACGCCGCGCCGAGCATTGCGGGCGAACACGAGGACCAAACCCTCGTCTACCTCCTGGCGACCCCTCTACCCAGGCCGGTGATCTTTACGGCGAAATACGGCTCGGCACTGGCCGCAGCGATGCTGTGGAACTTCGGGGCCTGGGCCGCTTTGAGCTGGCTCGCCGGGCCGGCCGGGAGAATCCTGTTCCAGCCGTTCGTTCCGGCCGTGTTCTGGCCGACGCTCGTTTACGTCGGGCTGTTTTGCGCGTTCAGCGCGGGCCTGCGCCGGGCGACGATCGTGGGCCTGGTCTACGTCTTCTTTCTCGAAACCTTCCTGGGAAACGTCCCCGGCATCATCAAGCGCGCAGCCATTTCTTTCTACACGCAATGCCTCATGCTCGATGCCGGAACTGACCTTGGAATCCGCCCCACCGGCGTTCGCGACCCCGTGCTCTTCCTGCCCCTGACCGGCGACACCGCCCGCATGGTCCTCGCGACGCTCGCCGTCGCCATGTTTCTCGCCGGCGCCTGGCTGTTCAGTCGGCGCGAGTACGTGTGAGAGGAGCGAATTCGCGGCATCCGGCCGTTAGCTTGTCCGTTCACCCGCCCCCGATCGCCGGAAACACCCCCACCTGGTCTCCCTCGCTGACTGGGGTGTTCGTCGTCGCAGGCCGGCCGTTCACGAAAAGGATCCGCGTGTGTTCGGGCGGTATCCCCAATCCTGCCAGGAGTTCTCGGACTGTCTGGTCTGGCGAGACCTCGACGGCGACCGAGGCTTTTCCTCCGATGTAGCTGCGAAGACCGGCGTAGAGATTGACCTGGACGGTTGGCATTTCCTGCGTCTGCCTGGATTTCGGCGTCTGGAAGTTCAGGTGAAATTGAAGACCTGATCGAGTTCATCATCCGGCACGTCGAACGTCGCTTCATGCGGCGGCAGTTTCTCCGTGCGGAAGAAATCGGGCAGCCGGTCCCTGGCCGCCGTGAACCCGGCCGCCGTGTTGAACCGGCGCTCCTGGGCCAATACCCGCTTGCCCATCGCAAGGAAGTCCGCCGGACCGAACGGCCGGCCATAAAAAGCCGCCAGCATCTCGCAGATCGCGTCCAGGGCGCTGGAGTCGTCGAGAACGGCGAAGGCGACGAACAGGCACAGCCCGGCCGCATCGATGGCCGCGGTGGCGATCTGGAGGTTGCGGCTTAGCTCCACCTGTCCCTCGGTCTTCAGCGGATCGACGCGTCCGCCCACGCCAAGCACGTTGGCGGTCACGGCGTATCCGGCCGTGTGGTCCGCTCCCATCGTCGAGGTGGCATAGGTCACTCCGATCCCCTGCACCGCGCGCGGGTCGTACGCCGGGATCGACTGGCCCTTGACCGTCGGGATCCGCCTCACGCCATAGACCTTGCCCAGCGCCTCCGCGCCCGAAGCGACCAGTCGGCCCAGCGGGGTTCCCTTGCCGACTTCTTCCAGCAGGCGGATCGCGCCCTGGGCGTCGCCGAAGGGGAGAACGCCCGCCTCCATCGCCACTCCGATCGCCACCCCAGTCTCGATCGTATCCAGCCCGAAGTCGTCGTCCATCCGGTCCATCCGCGCGATGGCATCCAGGTCCGAGATCCCGCAATCCGCGCCGTGGGCCCAGACCGTCTCGTATTCCGGGCCTTTCGTAACGTACTGCCCGGCCTCGTCGACGTAGATCCGCGAGCAGCGGATCGTGCAACCGCGGTGGCAGCCGTGGGCGATGATGCCGTTGCGATCGAGGATCATGTCGTGTTGCCGTTCGCCGCTGATCGGTTCGACTCCCTCGAATCGTCCCTCGCTGAAGTTGCGCGTCGGAAACGCGCCCGCCTCGTTGATCACGTTGGCCAGGGCGTTGGTGCCGTAGGTCGGGAGCGTCTGGCCGGTAAGCGGGTGCTTGGTGAGGATCCCGGCAAACTTCCGCAGCGCCGCCTGGAATGCCTCGCGCTCGATCGGTTTCGGCCTCTCGCCGCCCGCCGGATCGATGACGATCACCTTGATCCGTTTGGCGCCCATCACGGCGCCCATGCCGCCGCGTCCGCAGTGCCGTGTGGGGCGGCCTTCCATGTCGGTGACGGCAACGCTCGCGGCGCCCGCGCGCATCTCGCCCGCCTGACCGATGCTGATGCAGGCCACATCGTTGCCGAACTCCTGGAACTGCCTGGCCACGGTGTCGTAATTGCCCAGCCCAGCCAGGCCGTCCGCCGGTTCGAGTTTCGCTCCGTCCTTGGTGACGACCAGTCGGAACCATTTCCCTTTTGGCGGTTCGCCCTCGACGACGATCGCCTTGATGCCCAGCGCCGCCAGGTGGAGCGCTGCCATGCCGCCGGCGTTGCTTTCCTTGATTGTCCCGGTCAGCGGGCTCTTGCCGCCGATCGAAAGCCTCCCCGCGCAGATGGCGCCGCTGCCGGTGAGGATGCCCGGGGCGATGACCAGCTTGTTCTCTGCCGAGAGCGGATGGCAGGTGGGGGGAACCTCGGCGGCCACCAGGGCCGAAGTGAGCGCCCGGCCGCCCAGTTCTCGATAGGCTTCTGCCGACTCTTCCACTCGGACACACGGTTCCGACATGTTTACGCGGAGAATCAAGGACATGGCCAACTCCTTTTGCTTGCCAAGCACTCCGAATTGGTTTGCCAAGTAACCTATGGGAAAATGGGACAAAATGTCAAGCGAAAGAACCCTGCTTGCCCTGGCGGGCAATCAGGGGTATAACGCATCAGCGGGGCCTACCAGGGGAACCCGGTATGGCAGAACCCACACCAATGGAGCCTGACTGTTGAGGGAGCTAGCAGGTATGAGAGGAATCGGTTTGCCGCTGGGCGCGTGCTTGGTGATCGTGGTCGGATGCAACCGTGCCGAGCCCGTTGTCAAGTTCACGGAAAGTACCACCCCTTCTGACGGGATTGCGGCGACCCAGCCTCCCATTCAGCCGGAAACCGGCGAGCCGGTCGGCGACGGAACGGTCACCGAAACGATCAGCACCGCTGGTTATACCTACGTCCTGGTGGACACCGGCGAGAAGAAGGTCTGGGCGGCCGCGCCGGAGTTCCGGGTGAGTGTCGGCGACAAGGTCACCGTGCCGGCGGGAATGGCCATGCACAACTATCACAGCCAGACCCTCAATCGCGATTTCGACGTCGTCTATTTCGTCAGTTCGGTCCGCAACCATACCGCCCCGAGCGACGGCGCCGCAAAAGGGCCGGAAATGCCCGCTTCCAATCCGCACGCGGCGGGCGGGTCAACACCGGCCAACATTGACTTGAGCGGAATCGAGAAGCCGGAAGGAGGCAAGAAGATCGAAGAGATCTATGCGGAAAAGGCGGAATTGGCGAAGAAGAAGGTCACCGTCCGCGGCAAGGTGGTCAAGTTCAACGCCCAGATCATGAACAAGAATTGGCTGCACCTCCGCGACGGCAGCGGTAATGCCGGCGAAGGGACTCACGACTTAACCGTTACCACCGGCAGCTCGGCGAAGGTCGGCGACACGGTCCTGGTCACGGGCGAGCTTCACCTGGACCGCGACTTCGGCTTCGGCTACAAGTACGGCGTGATCATCGAAGACGCTGACGTGAAGGTCGAGTGATTTCCGGATCAGCCAGGCGGCCAGCGTTTCGGCCGCCAAAAAGCAAGAATTCTTTGAACCGGGAGGTGGAGCATGACTCACGATTGGACACGGCGTGGTTTTCTGGGCGTGGCGGGCGCGGCGGCGGCTGGAGCAATGACGGCGACTGCGGCGGCCCAAGAGGCGGCGAAGCCGCAGGCAGGCAAGATCAAGATTGTCGCGATGGCGTGCAGCCTTCGCGCGGGCAAATCGACCGCCGCCTCGCTCGCCATGTGCCTGGAGGCCGCCAAGGCCGTCAAGCCCGACGCGATCGAGACCGAATTGATCGACCTGGCTACCATGAGCATTCCCGCGGAACCGGCCGCGGGCGTGCCGCTCAAGCCGGGTCAGCAGGACGATTTCCCGGCGCTCGCGTCGAAGCTGTCCGATCCGGCGGTCCGCGCGATCATCATCGGCACGCCGTCCTACTTCAGCAACATGAGCTCCCTCTGCAAAGCGCTGCTGGAGCGGTGCATGGTCTTCCGAAAGAACGACTTTTCCCTGGGCAACAAGGTGGGCGGCGTGCTGGCCATCGGCGGATCGCGGAGCGGCGGCGGCCAGGAACTGGCGATCCAGTCGGTGTTGGCCGCCCTGATGTCGCAGAACATGCTGGTGGCCGGCGAAGCGAAGCCCTTGTGCCACGGCGGCGCGTCGGTCTGGAACAGCGGCGACGACTTCCTTCAGGATGAAATGAACCAGGCGACCATCAAGAGCCTCGGGCAGCGCGTGGCTGAGGTGGCGCTCCTCGTGCCCGCGAAATAGAGTGCAGCGGCCGCGAACGTTACTGGCCGCCGCGGTCGGATGCAGCGGCCAGTTCGGCGGCGCCACGTGACCTTACCCCCTCTCCACGGCAGCATGCACCTTGGCCCTGCCGGTTCAGCGGAAGTAATCGCGGCCACAAGGCAAGCCGGTTCATGCGCGGCGCAGGGCGTCGACCACTTTCATCCGCGCGGCGCGAAAGGCCGGCAGGACGCCCCCCACGAAGCCCATCGCCAGGGAGAGCACCGTGGCGGTCGCGAGAATCTCGGGCGTGACGAGAAACTCAAACGCCGTCTCCGAGAACGTCGCCCAGTTCGTCATGCCCGTCTTCATGCCGTTGAAGGCCAGCGACGCCGCGCAGCCCAGGACCGCGCCCAGCGCGGCGAGCGTCAGCGATTCCACCATGAAGGCGAGCCACACGGCCTCGGGCGTGAAGCCCATCGCCAGGAGGCAGCCGATCTCGCGCTTGCGCTGGCTGACCGCCGCATACATCGTGTTCATCGCGCCGGCGATCGCGCCGACGGACATGATCGTGGTCAGCAGACCGCCGAGAATCGTGATCAAGTCGGCCATCAGCTTGGCCTGCTTCTCGTAGTACGCTTTTTCGGTCAAGGCTTGCATCGAACGAAGGCGGGGATCGCTGTCGATCAGCTCGTTGAGCTCGTCGGCCCCGTCGCGAGCGCTCCCGGCGGCGCGAAAGAGGACCGACTGAAATACGCCGTCGCGGCGAAACTCGCTCTGGAGCAAGTCGCCGTCCATCCAGAGTTCCGATTCCAGCGAGCTGCCGTCGGCCTCGAACAAGCCGACGATGTGCCACGTCGCCCGGCCGACCGAGAGCGTCTGGTCGAGGCCGACGTCCTGGAGCCTCCGCGCCAGGCCGACGCCCAGCACCGCCTCGCTGGAGCCTGGCGTGAACCAGCGGCCTTCCGTCAGGCGGACTTCGCCGTGCACGGCGCGGGCATGCGGCTGCGTGCCGCGGATCGTGACGTTCGTTTCTCCCCCACCCCGCTTGGGCCGCGCGAGGATAATCACGCTTTCGAATACCGCCAGCTTCAGGTCGCCCTGCTGGGCCACCATCGGCAGCTCGCTGATCACCCGCGCCGTGTGGCGCAGCACCTGGCTCTGCAGCTCCGCATCGGCCCCCTTGCGGAGGACGATGACGTTGTCCGGGCTGCCCGACGTCTCCACGACCCGGCGGAAGCCCGCCGCCAGCGAAAGGAGCGTGACGAAGACCAGAACGACCAGCGCGATGCCGCCGACCGCCATGGCCGAGGAACCCTTGCGCACGGCGACGCTGCGCAGGCTGTAGACGAACGGGATCGCCATGGTCACACGCTCCGCAGCGCCTCCGTCGCCCTGAGCCTCATTCCGGCCACCGCGGGAACGATGCCGCTGGAGAACCCCGTCAGCGCCGCCAGACCCACCGCGGCAAGCATGGACTCGCCCGGCAGGTAGAACACGGGGAAGAAATCGGGCTTGGGATTGTAGTGCACGACGTTGGCCAATAGCCATGCCAGTCCCACGCCCGCCGCCGCGCCCAACAGGGAGATCGCCAGGGCCTCGCCGATCAACAGCAGGAAGACGTGGCCGTCGGTAAAGCCGATGGCCTTGAGGATGCCCATCTCGCGCCAGCGCTCGCGCGCGCTCATCATCATCGTATTGGCCGAGACCAGGAGCATGGTCAGCACGATGGCACTGCCGATCGACCGCAGCAGCAACTGGAAGTTGCCGATCATGCTGACGAACTGGAGGTTGAACGCCTTCTCGGTCATGGTGCGGGTTTCGTAAGGGCTGTTCGCGAAACGGGAGTCGATCCCCGCGGCGATCTCGGCGGAGCGGCCCGGGTCGGCGATGCTGAGGATGTACAAGCCGACCATGCCCTGGCCGAACTGCCGCGCCTCGTCGAAACGCTTGAGATGGAAGAGCATCATCGTCTGGTCGAAGGTGGGCGAGTCGCTCGTGTAGATGGCGCGGACGTTGAACTCCCAGATCGGCGAGCCGTCCTTCTGCGCCCAGATCGTGCTCCGCAGCACCAACCGGTCGCCGACCTTCTTGTTGAGGCGTTCGGCGATCTTTACCCCCAGGAGGCAGCCCATCTGGTCGTTCATCAGGTCGCGGAGTTGGTCCGCCGGGACCTTGATTTCCGGATAGATCGCCAGGTGGCGCTCGATGTTCGTGGCAAACTGCGCGAAGAACTCCTCGCGTTTCTTGCCGTCGGGGCCGGGCTCCTGCGACAGGGCGCCCATCCACGAAGCGCTGGTCACCCCGGTGACGCCCTCGATCTGTTCGATCCGCGAGCCGTACGACATGGGCAGTTCAAAGATGATCGATTCCTTGTGCTGCACGACCAGCCGCGAGGCGTCGGACATGTTCACGCCGGCGTTGAACGACATGAGCACGGTTTCCAGGAAGCAGAAAAGAAACAGGGCCACGCCGACGCCGAAAACCGTGAGGAGCGTCCGAAGGGGTTTGCGCAGCAGGTTCAACAGCAGTAGGCGCATAAGGTCACGTCCGCCCCGCCGGCACGTCCACGTCCCTGGTCAGCACGCCCTTCTCCAGGTGCAACTGCCGGTGGGCCGCGCAGGCCACCTTGGGATCGTGGGTGACGACGATGATGGTCTTGCCGAACTCACGGTTTAGCGCGATGAGAAGCGCCATGATCTCTTCCGCGGAATGGGCGTCCAGGTCGCCGGTCGGCTCGTCGGCAAGCAGGATGGCGGGGTCCGACGCCAGGGCCCGGGCAATCGCCACGCGCTGCTCCTGCCCGCCGGAGAGTTCGTCGGGCCGGTGGTGCATGCGGTCGGCCAGGCCCACGATTTCCAGCGCCTTCAGCGCGTGCTCGCGTCGCTCGCGGCGGCCGAGCGGCAAGAGCGTCAGCGGCAACTCGACATTCTGGTAAGCGGTCAGCACCGGCAGGAGGTTGTAGGCCTGAAAAATGTAGGCGACATGGTCCGATCGCCAACGCGCCAGTTCGCGTGAACTCAGGTCCGCGAGATTCTGGCCGCAGACGAAGACCTCTCCGGAAGTCGGCGTATCGAGCCCGCCGAGGAGATTCAAGAGAGTGGTCTTGCCGGAACCGGAGGGCCCCATCAGCGCGACGAAATCGCCCGCGTCGATCGACAGGCTCAGTTCGTCCAGCGGGTGGATATCGGAAGCGCCTTTGTGATAGACCTTGCTGACGCGGCGGAGTTCGATGATGGACTGAGGCATGGCGCTGGAGGCTACTCCGCTAGCCGGACTTCGGCGGTGTCGCCGCTGAGCCTTTCCGCCCCGCGGACCACGACCTTGTCGCCCTCGCGGATGCCGCTGGCGATCTCGATCCGTTCGCCGGAATTTGGCCCGAGGCGGACGTCCTGCCTGCGCGCCACGTTGTCGCTGACGACCCACACGTAACTGCCGCCCTGGTCCGACTGGACGGCGGCCTTGGGCACCACGATCTTCTCCCGGCCCTTGCCGTTCTTGCCGCCGGCCGGCGCGCCGTCCGGGAGAAACGCGACGCGCACGCCCATTTCAGGCAGGACCGCCTTTTCGTCGCGCTCGACGAAATCCACGCGGACCTTCACGGTCGCCTTGCTTCGGTCCGCGCGGGGCAAGATGCGGCGGACCTTACCCTCAAAGGATCTGTCGGGGATTGCGTCCACCGTGATCTCAGCCGGTTGGCCCGGCTTGACGCGTCCGAGATGCGCTTCCGCGACGTCCACTTCGGCCTGCAGCGAAGTCCAATCGGCGATGGTTACGATGGAGCCCCGCGCCATGGAACCGCCGATGCTGATCGGCGCCACGATCTCGCCGACCTCGGCGGCCTTCTCGGTCACCACGCCGTCGAAGGGCGCGCGAATAAACGACTCGTCGCGCTGGCTTTCGAGCACCTTAACGCGCGCGGCGGCCGACCGCCGGCCGGCCTCGGCCGCGGAAACGGC